>JAQVUQ010000359.1 GCA_028699365.1 bacterium
GTTCAACGTTCAGAAGTTCAAGGTTCAAAGTGCAAGGTTTCCGGGCAAATCGTTCTAGGAGCCCAGTGCTAAAGGCGCTTGGATAGCAGCTTTTAATTCACCGGGTTATTTCAAAATAACTGGCCGATTAAGGCCAGCAGTACATTGATAATTGCATAGGCGCACCTTGAGCATAGCGTTATCCCTGTCTTTCTGCTTCATCCCGCCGGCACCAGCACCTGCGGGGCTATTTTGCCCAGCCGTTTGAAATTAACCGCGGCCGCTGCCAGCAGTAGTTGCAGCTTTGTCTTGACTCTGCCGATCCATCGGGCCTGACGGCAACCATGTCGATGCATCATCTCGGCTACCTTGCGCTCGATTGTAGACCTTCGGGGATATAGTGCTTTAAACTCGTCACTTTGCTGATCCTGTCGGGCCTTCTGCAGTTTGGCTTCATGGTAATTCAAGGTTATGGCCTTGCCTTTACCGGACTTGGTGCATTTGTCTTTATGCGGACACTCGTTGCACAGGCCGGCCTTGAACTTGTAGATGCGAACCCTTCTCTTCTTGTTATCTTTGCCATAGCTGTATTTGGTGGTGATGTGTCCGGCCGGACAGGTTACTTCGTTTTGCTCAAGGTTTATCTTGAAATCGCTCTTGCTGTATTTGTCCGGACTGCTGTCATCCCTGACCTTGCTGATGATCTCTATGCCGGCTTCTTCCATATCCGCCCGGTTGTCGGCTGTGCCGTAGGCCCCGTCTCCCATCAGTGTCCGGGGACGTCCGCCAAGAATATCCTCCTGCTCTGTCATCAGTTCTACGGAGCCGGTGGAATCATGGGCGTTACCGGGGATCACATCCACGTTAGTGATCAGTTCACTTTCCAGGTCTTCGGCTATCTGGGCTTTATGCCCGTCAAAACGCTTGCTGGATGACTTGCGGCCATGTCTCATTTCCGTATCATTGGTGCTGATGATCCGGTCTTTGGCCGTGCCTTTGATGATTTCATCTTTGTCGTTTATGTCCTGGCTAAGGATATCTCTGAGCAGCTTTACGGCTTCATGATCCTTAGCCTCTGTATCTTCAGCGGCATTGAGAACCTCTCTGGCATCGGCTACCAACTCTTTGAGATGTCCGGCTCTTTGGCAGCGATCTTCCCAGTCTATGTCCGCCTTGCCTTCCCGGTATTTCTCAAGGTTGGCCGGCTTAACGTCTACCTGCTTCAAGGCTCCCAGGATAGCGCTTCTGATTAACTGATAGGTATCCTGTACCGCTGCCGCTCCCAGGATATGCGACGTATCTGCAAGCTGGATATTCTCCGGTGAGAGTATTTTGGCCTCTACCGCCAGCTTCATCAGATTGTCAAAGGACACCCGCTCCAATCCGGCGGCTATGAGCTTGCTCCTGAACTTTACCAGAACGGTCCGGTCGAATCCCTCATAATCCAGAGGGAGGTTCAGGGCATACTTCCAACGCAGATCGTATTTTAGTTTCTCTATGGCTTCATAATCGGAGACCTCATCATTCCGTTGCAGTATGAGCACTCCGGCTATAATCGATGGAGGTATTCCGGGCCTGCCGGTATCCGGGCTGTAAAGCGGGGCATAGTCTTCATCTTTCAGGAAGACATCCCCGTATGCATGCATCCGGGAGTAGAAGCTGTCGTTGTTCAGCAAATCCGGGGCTATGCACTCCAAATCGAAGAAGAGCGACTGGGTGCTGTTACGCTTGGTGATCATAGTATTCTCCCAGGGAAATTAGCGGTAGCTTGCCCGTATATTTTACCATGTAAAGCCCCGAGATGCCAGTATTTATGCGCCTTTTATGCAATTGTCAATGTGCCGACCCAGCCCCCTGAGGGCTGGAGATATTTAAGCGAGGGCCAGGAGGTTTAGCACTGGCCTCCTAGGATTGCTGCTTCATAGCGTTGAACCGGGAACAGTGAACTTGGAACCTACACAAGCTTCACCAGCAGAAGTTCCACGGCTGAGCGTTCATCTATAACTCCGCCGGATTTCAGGTCTCTGTCCAGACGATGGAGCTTAACCAGTGCCTGCGCCGCCCGTTGCAGACCGTAACGGCCGGCCTGTGAGGCTATTTTGCGCTGCACAAATGGATGCTGGGATGTCAGGCGGATCTTCTTATCCTCCGGTAGAAACTTGTCCTGGTCTCCCGTGCGCGGTGCCGCTCCCTGCACCAGAAAGCGAAAGTGCCGGGCCAGCATGGTGACTATGTAAATGGCCTTGCCGCTGTCAGGCATGGTCAGCATCTCCCAGAGACGGGACAGGATCTTGAGGGCCTGGGCTCTCTCGCCCCGCCCCAGACCGTCTATCATTTCAAAGATATCGGCCTCTGCGTTGCGGCAGCCGATGGCGATTACATCTTCCGGGCCTATCTCCTCCCGGTCGCCCACATACGCTATGGCCTTGTCGGCTTCGGAGAAGAGCAGCCCGGCGCTGCCTCCGGCCATCTCTATAAGCATGTTAGCGGCAGACCGGCTGAAGCGC
Source organism: bacterium (assembly GCA_028699365.1). GTDB lineage: Bacteria > UBP13 > UBA5359 > UBA5359 > UBA5359 > UBA5359. The sequence continues at coordinate 2,487 of JAQVUQ010000359.1, forward strand.
TTCCCGACGCGCCGCCCGCGCTCTCCCACCAGGCGCAGCAGACGCTCCGTCTCCTGCTCGTCATGGCCGTATTTCTTGCCGGCGGAGGCAAAGGTCAGGTTGATGAAAACGCCCTTCTCATCCGCCAGACGGGCCAGAGCCGCCTTGGGAGCGGGGACTCTGCCGCCCTGCTCATCCTCTCGGTCATAGGTAAAGAGGATGACTATCACGGTAGCCGGATCGGGCCCCTCTATATATTTCTGCAGACGCTTGATATCGGCATCGTTGATGGCCTGCGGCGAGCGCAGCAGCAGCACCTGACCGCCGCCGAAAAGCGACAGCGTCGAGGCATCATCCAGAGCGCCGGCCAGGCCGGATGTACTCAAATCCAGGCAATCCATGTCTTTGAGTCCCGCACCCGGGCCTATGACGCGGGCCGAGATCATGCGCAGCAGCCCCTCATAGGGAAAGTCCCCGGGACCGGCCAGCAGATATATGGGCAGCACCGCCTCCTTTTTGAGGAAGGCGACGGCGTTATAGGCATCAATTTTCATCCGATGCTCCAAGTTCCTTCAGAAGTTCCTGTACGCGATTCTTTCGTCTCTGCCCGGCAGCCTTATCCAGATCAAACCGGCAGCGAACGACGTCACCTTCCCCTGCCTCAGGTAAAGCAGCCAGGGGCAATTTCAGCTCCAATCCTCCGCCGGTGACGAGGACGATAACGCCGCCCTCGATGCGATCCACCACAGCGCTGATGCTCTTTCCGTTCATCGTCCTCTCTCACTCCTTATCTTCAGGCTGCGGCCGTCCGTGTCCACAGTCACGCTGCCGTTACGGTCCGTGCGGTAAACCCGGACACCCGCTCGCTGCAGGCGCTGCAGGGTCTGTCCGCTGGGATGCCCGTAATCGTTGTCGCGGCCCACGGAGATAACGGCTACCATCGGTCTGACCGTTTCAAGAAGCGACGTGCTACACGACATTCTACTACCGTGGTGCGGCACTTTCAATACCCGGGCGTCAAGTCGAGACCCGGACAGCGCTTCCTCACCGGCCTGCTCGATATCGCCGGTGAACAGAAACGATGCCTTGCCGTAGTCCAGACGGCAG
>JAQVUQ010000360.1 GCA_028699365.1 bacterium
GCCCTGTTGCGGAACAGAAAGGCCTGTATCTCGATCTCGAAATTCAGGATAAACCTCTATCCGTCATCGGAGATATCAACCGGCTGCGTCAGGTTTTCAACAACATCCTGGACAATGCCGTAAAATACACTCCTCAAGGTGGTGTCACCGTAACCGCCTGCAGCAGGGAATTCACGGTGGTCGTCAGCGTAACGGATACCGGCATAGGTATGACCAAAGAGGAAACAGGCCGTCTTTTTCAACGTTTCTACCGTTTGAAAGGAGCACGGGAGAGCGGAGAGAAAGGCACCGGTCTGGGCCTGTATATAGTCAGGCTGCTGGTAAAGGCTCACGGTGGAGCCGTCAAGGCCTCAAGCCCGGGGCCGGAGCGCGGAAGCACTTTTACTGTAATCTTGCCTCTGTCCAGACAATAATGCCGCCTGCCCGGATTGCTCTTGCTTTTATCCCTGTTTTTGGATAGTATTTAGGCTAACCATAATATATCGGGGGTTGTTATGAAAGTATCCAAGTTCGGCGGCACCTCACTGGCCGATGCCGCCCAGATACAGAAAGTTTGCGATATAATAGCTGCTGATCCAAAGCGACGACTGGTAGTGGTCTCCGCTCCGGGGAAACGCCATAAAGACGATATCAAAGTAACGGACATGATGATAGCTTGTGCACACAGCTTTCTGTCGACAGGTAATGCGCAGACGGAACTGGATGCGGTTATCGACAGATATGCCGATATTCAAAACGCTCTGGAATTACCCGGCAGCATCATCGAGCATATAAGAGCGGACCTGACCGGCCGCCTGGCCATAAAACCCGATCATCCCGATCATGAAGCCAGGTTCGTAGACCTGCTCAAGGCTGCCGGTGAGGATAACTGCGCCAGACTGGTAACCGAAGCTCTGAGGATGAGAGGCATGGACGCACATTACGTCAGCCCCAAAGAGGCCGGTATGCTGCTTAGCGATGAATACGGCAACGCCCAGGTGCTGCCGCAATCGTATAATAATCTTAGAGACCTGCGCAACGCCCCGGGAGTGACCGTCTTCCCCGGCTTCTTCGGCTATACCCTCTCCGGCGTCCTGGCCACCTTCCCGCGCGGAGGATCGGATATAACCGGATCGATCCTGGCTGCCGCTGTAGGAGCCGAGACTTATGAAAACTTCACCGACGTTGATTCCGTCTTTGCCGTAGATCCCAGGATAATACCATCGGCAAAACCGATCCCGGAGCTTACCTACCGGGAGATGAGGGAACTGTCGTACGCCGGCTTCGGCGTCTTTCACGACGAGGCTCTCATACCCGTAGTCAAGGCCGGCATCCCCATATGCATCAAGAATACCAATCATCCGGAAGCCCCGGGAACTATGGTTCTGCCGGAGAGAAATCATACTCCGGGAGAGGTTGCCGGCATCGCCAGCGACGAAGGGTTCTGCACGCTGTTCGTCAGCAAGTATATGATGAACCGTGAGGTCGGCTTCGGCAGACGCCTGCTGCAGATACTGGAGAACGAAGGCATATCCTACGAGCATGTGCCCTCCGGCATCGACAACACGTCCGTCATCATCAGGGAGAACAGCTTTGACGGCAAAGTCGAGCAGCGCGTCCTGAAGGCTATCGCATCCGAGCTGGAAGCCGATTACGTCAGCGTGGAGCGAGGCCTGGCACTTATAATGATCGTCGGCGAAGGCCTGCGCTATGCCATCGGGGCAGCGGCACGAGCCACCAGAGCGCTGGCCGAAGCCGGTGTGAACATCGAGATGCTGAACCAGGGTTCTTCGGAAATAAGCATGATGTTCGGTGTCAAAGACGGGGACCGTAAGGCTGCAGTCAAGGCTTTTTACGATGAATTCTTTGGGTAAGATTTTCTGTCAGGCACAGAGGCACAAAGGGTGCGGGTCCATTTGCAAGTATTTCTTCAAGTATCCTGCTTGGGTCCGTTCTAAAAGGCCATAATACTGTGCCTGGACCTTTGTGCCTGACCCGGAATACATGCTTTCAGTTGTGTGCCTTTGTGCCTGAACATGCAAATGGTCCCAAATGCTTGCAAAAGGACCTGCATAAGGTATAATTTGCTCATGAAGATAGCGTATTGGAGAAAAAAAACCGGCCGTAAAGGCCAGGCTATGACTGAATTGGCTTTCGTAATTCCAATTTTGCTGCTTTTGATCATGGGCATAATACAGTTCGGGCTTGTTCTCAAGTCTTATATAGCCGTTGCCAACGGAACCAGACTGGGGGCCAGGACAGCAGCCGTAGGGAAGACCAATGCACAGATAACCTCCAAAGTTTTAAGTGCGCTGCCCACGCTTGATGCAGATCGGATCACGGTAAATATTACCCCCTCAAACGAAGCTTCCAGAACGGTAGGCACGGATGTGACCGTAAGCGTGGCCTACAGTGAGAATATCATTGTACCTATGATGAATCTCCTTGTCCCGGATCCTATGCCCATGCAAGCCCAGTCGATAATGCGCATGGAGAAACCGGTAGGCGGATAAACCGGAGATGGAAGTTTGATTATCGAAAGTTGTTCAAAATTGGAGAACCGTTCGGGACAGGCTATGCTGATCATGGCAGTCATCATGATCGTGCTGCTGGTTGCCGCCGGAATAGGGGTCGATCTGGGCTATATCTATCTGTCCCGCAATCGCCTTCAGAACATGGTGGATGCCGCGGTTCTGGCCGGGGCCCAGGAATTGCCCTCAAGCTATGATGCCAAACTGGCGGCTGCACAAAGCTATGCGGAAAACATCTCTCCGAGTAATCCACCCATAGTGCAAATGATCGGCGCTCCGGTCGGAGCCGATCCCAACGCCTCATATTACACCATCGGCAGTGATGAATTCCGGGCCATCACCCCCTATACCATCTCCGGCAATCAGCGCCCGCCTTCCCAGGTCATGAAGACCAGGGCCGTGAGACAGCTTCACCTCTTCTTCATGCCCATTATCGGCATACGTACTTTTGCTGTCAGCGCAGAGGCTTCCGGCAGCAACGGCGGCGGCTACGGCTCATCCAGAGGCATGGTCGTGCTGGATCCGAATGGAGGCGCCTCGTTTCAGCTTACCGGCAACGCCAGCTTCAACGTTCCCAACGGTTGCCTGGTGATCGATTCCACAGCCGACAACGCCATGTCCCTCAACGGTAATGTCAGACTCTCGACGCTGGGCACGTATGTGGTGGGTAATTATCGGGCCTGGGGCAACATACATATGACACCCACCCCGCTGCCAGGTCAGAATCCATCTCCCGATCCACTGCTCCAACTGCCGGCACCTCCGACCACCGGCCTGCCTACCTTTGCCGGCCAGACCATTCAAGGCAACAACAGCATCACGCTGAATCCCGGCATTTACACAGGTAAATTGACGATTCGCGGCAATTCCGACGTCACCTTCAACCCCGGCACCTATATTTTCCAGAATGGTATAGAGATCAGCGGCAACGCCGATGTATACGGCAGCAACGTCCTGATATACAACCAGGGTGGAGAACTGGAGTTCACCGGAAACACCGATGTAGACCTCACACCGCCGACGACCGGCATGTACGCAGGCATATCGGTATTCCAGGCAC
>JAQVUQ010000361.1 GCA_028699365.1 bacterium
GAACCGACGGGCTATCTACGTATATGAGACGATTGCTGACAGGCTATGCCGTTGCCTATAACCTGCGTCACAAACGGCACGGACATCTCTTTCAGAACCGATACAAATCTATAGTATGTGAAGAAGATGTCTATTTCCAGGAACTGGTGCGCTATATTCATCTGAATCCCCTGAGAGCAGGACAGGTAAAAAGCTTGTCTGAACTCAACGGATACCCCTGGTGCGGGCATGCCGTGCTGGCGGGGCAGATGGATTATCAGTGGCAGGATAAAGCCTATGTATTAGCTGTGTTTGGTAGTATACAATCAAAAGCCGTAGAAGCGTATCAAAGATATATGCAAGAAGGAATATCAATATCTGAGGGCGGTCCGCTCGAGCCTGAGCGCGCTGAGTTTGATATGGAAAACATAGACAGCAAAGCCGTAAACGGTAATGAACGGATTATGGGCAGCCCGGAGTTTATCGAGCGCATTATCAGCGAAGCAGACGAGCATACCAAGCAATGCATCAATAGCGAAGAACATTTTCTTCAGGTGGAGTTGGAAGTAAAAAGCACTTGTAAACAGAACGGAATCAGCATTAAAGAGCTGAAGTCCGGAAGCCGGAGAGGTCCGGTATCCCGGACAAGAGGAGAGCTGGCCTATAGACTAGTGGAGGATTACGGAGTTTCAATAACGGAGGCAGGGCGTCAATTGGGTGTTTCGACATCTGGGATATCAAGGATATTGAGCCGAAAGAGCAGTTAGTCAATTTAGTCAAGTACGTCCCCTCATCTTCTATTCTTATCCTTTGCCTGCTTCATGGCCTGCTTCATTTCTCCCATGCCACCGAACATTCTTTTGATTTTCTCTTGTTCTAACTGGCGGGAATTAAGGCCTTTGTAGCCGGCTTCTTTTTGCAGCTTTTGATAACTCTCAAAACGCTCTTCCGCTAGTTCCCCTGTTTCAATGGCGGTTCTCACTGCACAGCACGGCTCTGTGGTATGTGAGCAATCCTTGTATTTGCATTCCGCCGCCAGATCTTCGATATCTTCAAAGGATCTGGAAAGATTTCCTGAGCCAAGATGCAGTTCGCGCATGCCCGGCGTATCTATTACAATTCCGCCGTCGGGCAGGAGAAGCAATTGACGATGCGTTGTGGCGTGCCGCCCTTTGTCATCCGCTCGAAGTCCCTTTGTAGCAAGAACATCCTGTCCCATCAAACGGTTGATAAGCGTTGATTTTCCTACGCCTGAAGAACCGATAAAGGCAATAGTTTTGCCTTCGGTAACATAGGGCGTAACATCTACATACCCGCTTTCATCCATGCTGGAGCAAACCACCACATCTGTACCTACACTTACAGTAGAGATTTCAGCAAGCCGCATGTCTAAATCTTTGCACAGATCGGCTTTGGTGAGAACGATTACAGGTGTTGCCATACTGTCCCAGGCAATGGATAAGTACCGCTCCAATCGCCGCAAATTAAAATCAGCATTTAACGACATGCAGATGAAAATGATATCTATGTTTGCCGCTACAATCTGTGAGGTATGAGATGTGCCGGCGGCTTTTCGTTCAAAAACGCTTTTTCGTCGTAAAACGCGATGAATGACCGCATTTCCGGCATTGCCGTCCGTTCTGTCGATCATCACCCAATCACCGACAACGGGAAAATCCGTATTGGCAGATGCATTGTAAGCCAGCTTTCCCGAAACGCTTGCCGGGAGCTCCCCCTGCTCGGAAATCACCTTGTATAAATCACAATGCTGCTCGGAAACCCTTGCTAAAAACAGCCCGTCATAAAGCATGGCCTCTTGCTCAAAACGGTCACTCAGCCCTAACTTTTTTAATTTGATATAGTCCATTCTCTTCATCCAAACCTTTATTCCCGTATCACGCATATAAGATTATATCATTTTTTCGGCCTGCAAATCTAAATACAGTGATTTTTTTATCCTCAAAACAGCCCAAAAGTTATCCACAGGCACATTAATTAACATTAACTTATGCCGTGCGGGTTTGCGGGCACTAAATTGTGGATAACTTTTTTATCAACACCAATTCACAGGTTATCCACATTCTGAAACCCGCATGACAAGCGGGTTTGGCCGCTCGTACCTCAAAACCGGCCGTTCGTACCCCAAAACCGGCCGCTGGTACCCAAAAACCGGCCACTTTTGTACTTGGCGCAAAAAAGCACAGGTATTTAGTGCCCCGGGGTCAAACTTAGCTAATATAGAGAATAAACATCGATAAGACAAGAGATCATCAGGCAGGTGACTATAGGATATGGAAAACAGGGTTAGGCAGATAGAGACGGAAATCTTCCCGTTGCAGATTGCGACAATAGGCATAGAGGGTGCCGGGCCCCGTATGGAGTACGGGCGCTGGGTGGATCTGGACAGAGAGTTCATTGAAGTCAAGAGCCGTTGTTCCTATCCTCTGGATATCACCCGCTGGCTGCTGCGTATGGTGCAGCGCATAGGCATAATGGACGAGTATTACTTTCCGTCCCTGGTGCTGGAACCGCATGCAACCGTAAAGATCAGAAGCGGCCGCGGGGATGACTGCGGCACTGATATTTACATGAATCGCGACATACCCATATGGGTAAACCCGGATACCTGTTACGAGATAATATCCGTCAGAAACAGACAGAACGATATAGTAGATATTCGTCGCAATCCTCTCTCCAAGCTTTATCCATTTGACGGCAACAAGGAGAACTATTTCATACTGGATGAGAGAGGGGACCCCGGAACTGTTAACATCAACCCCCAACTCGGGGAGTTTTACGGCAAGAGGATCAGGCGCATATTCAAACGTGACGGAGACCCCCGAGAGTAAGATATTTGCTTCTTGATGGCAATGAGAAGTGGAATGGAGGTGATAAAATGAAATTGACGGTTATTCGTGTCGGCAAGCCCGGTATATTGGGTTGTATAATGTTTAGATGATCATTAACAGTGAGCTTTGCGCCTGATCCTCATCTTATCCCGAAGCGGAGGTAGACGATCCCAGATGAAATCATCCATCTTTAACTATTACGAAGGACATCCCGATCGCGACGGCTCGGTCATGGTTTACAACACCCTGCGCGGCTCTGTAGCCGTGCTGGGGCGTGAACTGAGAGACCGCATGTATGACTGGACCTGCGGCCAGGAAGTTAAGCCTGAGGAGCGTGAACTGGCCGACCAGCTTTGCAGCATAGGGGTGGTAGTTCCCAGGGAGGCAGACGAACTGGCGCTGTATGATGAGCAATACCATAATTTTGTCAGCGACAAGACCACTTACGATGCCACCTTTATTCTTACCGGAGCCTGTAATCTGTCCTGTATCTACTGCGTGCAGGAGGGCTCGGATATCGGCAGACATATGACGGAAGAGACTTGCCGCAGGGCTGCAGACTGGCTGGTAAAGGCGGTGGATGAGGCAGGGTCGCAGTCTCTGGAAATAAACATCATGGGAGGGGAAGCCCTTCTGGCGCCGCATCTGGTAGAGATGCTGCTCAGCCGTCTTCACGCAGAGATGACCATGAGAGGTGTAGACTTCGGCGCCATCCTGATAACCAACGGTACGCTGCT
>JAQVUQ010000362.1 GCA_028699365.1 bacterium
CACTCCATGCACCAGGTCTCCATCCCGATGTAAGTGGAGGATATCAGAGACTGCATCGGCTCCAGCGACATGTTATCCCTGACGACAAAATCCTCGCCCAGATCGGCCACCGTTTGGGCAGCGGCATCATAATCAGGCTCAACCACCGTATCCTTGAACATAAAGAGCAGCGCCTTGTAATCCTCGGGCGTCTTGAACATGCGCTCATGCGTCCAGGAGGTGAAGCCGGCCGGCTCTACCAGGGTGCTCAAATCGCCGTAAGGGGTGCTGTAAACCGTCCTTATCAGCTTGCGCCCCTGTTCATCGGTGTAATGGCAGGCCGTTTCCTTAACATTGGGGGTGTAATACTTATAAGAAGTTATACGCTTGACCGGGCATAAGCCCCGGTTCCTGAGTTCCCTCTCCACAGAACACTGCGGCAGCTTCTCGCTGTAGACAGTGAACGGGGTCTTATCCGGTTTTTCGCCTCTCAGGGCCGACATCACTCTCTTATACGGCGTTTGCATTGCGGTTACCTCCATAGTCGTCAAGCTTCGGTCAAGCCTGCAGATATCTTTTGAAGAAATCTTCAGATTTATTGCCACACCAGCCGTGCTCCCTGGGAGCCAGGTCCAGTTCCAGTCTTTCGGGAGCACCGGCAGCACGATATATCCCTTCCAGTTTATGATAACAAGCCATAGCCGTATCAACATTGAAGCAGGAATCGTAAGCCCCTATATCCACCAGCAACGGCCTCGGCGCCAGCAATCCCTGCAAATCGGGCAGGTCCACCAGCTTGAATAACCCCGGCGCCACCTGCATGCCGCAGTAGTTTATATCTCTCATGCCGAAATACGCCCACAGGTCGGAGTAGCAAACGATCTCTCCCGCCTTGAAGCGCTCGTCACAGAGATACGACCAGAGTGTCATGGTGCCTCCACCACTTAAACCCATTACTCCGAGTCTGCCCGGATCCACCTGAGGCAGGCTGCAGGCAAAATCCGTAGCCGCCTTGCCGTGAGTTATATTGATAGAGAGCGAGGTCATGCCGAACATGGTGGCGTGCAGGTAGTAAAGGTTGCACCAGTCGCGACCGCCGGCTTTGCTGCTGAAGTGCGGCTTGTTGCCGTCATTGCGCTCCCCCCCGCCTATCCAGTCTATGGCAAAGGTTACAAAACCCTTCCTGGCCATCTGATGCCCATAGCTGTAATTCGCACGATCTATATCTGCTCGCAAATCGGCAGACGAATCGTTGCCCATAACAGGTTCCTTGCCGAACCGGCCGTGGCCGTGCCAGCACAAGATAGCGGGTCTGCGCTCTCCATCCTTTATGTCTCCAGGTATATTGATCTGAAAGGCAGCGGAGATATGCGGCCCCACATCTATGAGCCAGCGCTGCTTTTTCAAGCCGTCATGATCCCACTCGGCCGTCAGATAAGGATTGAGCGGCACTCTTGACGGAAAGTCACCCAATGTGGCAATAATTCCGGGGAACGCTTTATCCTTCCAGGATTTAAATTCATCCTGATTCCTCCCCTTAAAACTGAAGAGCGGCTCATGCTCCAGAGCCATGCGGAAGAACATTTCACCAGGGCTCAGATTACGAAAAGACATTACAACAACCCTCGCAGTTCATGATTGTTACTCCAATTGCCGTGTCACACCAGGGGAACCGGTAAGCGGCGCCCACTTCTTAAACCCATTTTAAAAAGGTTCGACAGAGCGTTTCATTCTCCTGCCGACAATCTTGCCGTATTCAGCCAATTCATATTGCCGCTGCAAAGCGTACTCTTCAGCTCCGTTAAACATGCAGGCCCAACTGATTATAGAGCCGTGCAGCGGAGAGGCAGTAGATATCCCCCGCCAGCATAGCCAGCAGAATGATTACGGCCAGCGGCAGAGTAAAGCGGCGCGGCAACAGAGCGGAGAGCCCGGAGCCTGACAGTATGGCCACGGCCGGAAGAACCGCCAGCAGGTAGCGCCCGCCTTCCACGGCCCTGTAATCGACGGTAAGGGCATAGTAGATAATACCGGAAAGTGTAACGATTACGGCACCCGCCAGGAGAAGACTGACATTGCGGTATAGCCTGTGCTCCCGGGCAAGCCGGATAGCGCCGGCAACCGGCAGCAGCGGCAGGAGGAACACCATGGCTACATAGGTGTGGAGATCGTCGAAGAAGCGTCTTATTATCCACAAGGGTGCCCAGAAAGAAACCAACGTCCGCGTTACGATGGTGACGATCGGCTGAAAGAATAAATCCAGATTCGCCAGCAGCATTATCGGATCCATGTTTTTCTGAATGGGCATCAGACAGGAGTAATAGATCAGGTGTCCGTAGCGCAGATAATTGAGAACGTACCACCACCCGCTCACAACCAAGGTTGACAGCGCAAATACGCCCGCAAAACATAGGACCTTGCCCATCCCCAGAGAAGAGTGTCTCTTCCAGAGCACTGCCGCAAACAGAAGCGGGATAATAAAGGAGGTCTGCTTGGCCAGCAAACCGATCCCGGCAGCCAGTCCCATATAGAGAGCCTTGCGGCTGTCAAAAGAACCTTCGCTCTTCAGAGAGATCAGCAACAGGTAAAGAAAGAGACTAAAAGCGAAAGTCGCCAGAAGATCGTTGTTTATGACTCCGCTCTCCAGAGAGAAGAGCGGATGAAAGGCCATCGTTCCCACGGACAGAAGCTGCAACGCCGGTTTATCCGGAAAGGCGGCCGCCAAAGCGGCTCCTAGCAGCAGCAGCGATGCCAGGCCGAGCAGTAACGACAGGAATCTGACGGCATGTTGACGCCCATCCTCGGATAGAAACGGCGTCGCAGCATATATAGCCGCTCCCAGAGCGTAATAGAGCGGCGGATGCTGAGCCTGATGCGTCTCCGACGCCTGCGGCAACCGGTGCTCCGTCGCCAGCACCTTTACGTATTCCAGATGAGCGGCTTCATCCGGGCCGCCGTCCGGAGCCATGACGAAATTATACGCCGTCGATACGGCCAGATAGCTGAGCATTATGAACAGAAGGAGATATTTCATGCCTTTTACGCCACCCCAGGCAACATTAACAGATACCGGCAAGGCATGTCAACAACTTTGCCGGGCGATATCTCACTGCCCGGCCAAACGCAGGAAATTATCTCTGTATACGGCGCAGAGTTCCTCTTCCGTCAGCTCTTCCAGAAAGACACCATGCACATAGACGGCCGGATTGTTGATAGGATAATCCGTCCCAAAGAGTATCTTCTCTTTTCCCGCCGTATCTACGGCCCTACGAATGATACCGAACCGGTCAATACCGGAACCGGAGATATCCAGATGGAGGTTGGGAAGTTCTGCCACCTTTGCCAGGCGGTTGAGAAACTCGTCTTTTCCCGCACCCGGATGAGCCAGCACGAAGTTGACGCCGGGCACCGCTCTGCAAAGATCTTCCACAACTCCAAGATCACCGCAGTGAATGTTAACGGCAGCGCCATAGCTGGCTACCGTCCGCATGATCTGCAGTGCTTCCGGCGTAGCGTATTCCTCTCCGTAACCCGTGATGTAGCCGACCAGTTCGCCTATCCAGCGCACGCCCTCTTCCCCGCAGCA
>JAQVUQ010000363.1 GCA_028699365.1 bacterium
TCCTGCGCCATCCGGCGTTATGACGCCGGGGGCGGCAAAACCGATATGCCTGACAGTCCCAACCGTCTCCATCAAACCGTCGATAAGCCTGAAGACGGTCTTCATCAGGCTCTCCCTGTCGGCATCGGGACTTATATCCAGAGAACTCTCCGCCTGGATAGTTCCATCCAGGCCGCATCTTACGGCCAGAGCTCGTCCCGGGCTCAAAGCCGCTCCTATGAAAGTCTCGCTGTCGGACCTGATCCGCAGAAGCTGCCTTGGACGTCCAATGGCCAGACTGCTTAAGCCGCAGCTCTCTATCCATCCTTCGGACAAAAGATCTCCGGTTATGTTGGTAAGACTCTTTGAATCCAGCCCCGTAGCTTCGGTCATCTCCGCCCGGGAGAGCGCGCCGTTGATCCGCAGCAGGTTCATGACCCTGGCCCGGTTTATGCGCTTCATGAGGCTGTGATTGCCGATTACGTAATGCAAATGAATGCTCCGTCAGTGTATATGCTAACGATATTATATCACAAGATCACCCTGAACAGAGGTACAGGTAAAGGCCCCTCACACCCGGTTGCCGGGCATAAGAGGCCTTGCCATCCATCATTTTCCTGATTATACGGCTATTTGATCCAGCCTTTGAGATAAGGTGTGGGATTTACGGCACGTCCGCTTTTGCGCACTTCAAAGTGCAGGTGCGGTCCGGTGGAGACACCGGTCGATCCGCTTTTGGCTATAACCTGTCCACGGGCGACCTTCTGTCCCGGCTTGACCAGCAGGACGGAGTTGTGACCGTAACGGGTCGTCAATCCGTTCCCGTGATCCAATATGACCAGGTTGCCGTACCCCCCGGCCTTCCTGGCCAGGATGACCTTACCGGCACGGCAGGCCTTGACCGGCGTTCCGGTGCGCACCGCTATATCCAGACCGGCATGCATGCGCTTGCTCCTGGATACCGGATGCACTCTGATGCCGAAACGCGATGTAATACGTCCACTGGCAACCGGCCGCAGGAAGCGCTGAGGCTTGGCGGACGACGGTTTGGAAACATGCTTCTCTTCAGGCGGCGCGGCCTGCAACCGTCCACCCGGAACGATCAGCCTGGTGCCGGGCACCAAGCCATCGTGATCGTCGATATCGGGATTGGCTTCAAGCAGCGCTTCAAGAGGTATCTTGTAAAGATCGGCTACCGCATCCAGAGTCTGTCCTTCTTCCACATCGTGAATAACACCGTCCACAGGCGGCAGGCTGAGTATCTGGTCCAGCTTGATAATATCCGGATTCACGATATCGTTGGCCCATTGCAGAGTGGTGAGTTGCAGACCGTGGGCATCGGCGATCTTGCGCAGAGTATCTCCCTTTCTAACCACGTAGGTGGATATTACTCCCGGCCTGAGTTCCACTTTGGCGGCACTTTCGGCTTCGGAGATCATCTCCTGCGCCCCGACCGGCTGGTGGCTGCCGGTCGTAGCAAGATAGACCGCAGCCGCTGCCAACAGCAGCTTGATATCCATTTTTACCTTCCCCCATATTGCCGACGAGGTTAGCTGACGGGTAACGGCCGGTGGATAGCCTATTCGCTGAAGCGAAATTCACCCCTTGGACAACGGTTCCCCCGCTCTTCGTGCGAAGATTAGGCTTTGTATGGGCCTATGGTACCTGATTGACAAGTTTGTGTCAAGAATGGCTATTATAGCGCTTATATACTAAGTATTCGAGGAAGCGGTCGAGATATTAGGGGTATTTTACAATGATTCAACGCTGTACCGCACACTGATGGTTCTTACCTCTCCAGGCCACAGTACGTTAACGGCGCCGGCGCTCTCCCATCCCGGCCGGGACAGGGTCTCATAAGCACCCAGCCCTCTGGTCCAGGGCTCTACACAGACAAAAGATGAGCCGGCTGCCGAACAAACGACCAGCGCTTCTATGGAATCATCGAAATCTATATGGACAATCCTGCCCGCCCCGGTATCTGTAAGTGACGCTCTGCGTCCGTTTACATCGCTGAAGACGTGATCATAACTCACCCCGTCTTCCAGCGTCAGCGGGAATTCCACCGGAACGGCATCACCGGTCGGCACAAGACACTCCGGGTCCACCTGCAAACGCCGGCTGCAGGGCAGATGAAGTTTCATCCCCCGCCGGGAATTCCCCGAAAGCGCAAAATAGGGATGGTAGCCAAAGGCCAGCGGAGCTGCCGATACTCCCATATTCTCGAAAACCGCTGTCATGGAGAGAGTGCAGGCGGTCACGGAGTAAACAAGCTTGAAGCCGATATCGAAAGGGTAGTGAGCAGCCCTTGCATTATCCGGTATATGACATTCATACTCGACCCTGACAAGGCTCTCTTCCACCCGCTCTGACGTCTTACGCCAGGAGGCAAACGGCAGAATACCGTGAATCGGCATCCTGTATTCCCCTTCCAGGCCGTATACGCTGTAGAGTTCCGGACTGGGCTTATCGCCATCTCTGTTCCAGGTGCGGCCCACGGCCGGGAAGAGCACCGGATTGCCGCCCTTATAGAACCGTTCCCTGTCACCCGGCACTCCTTCGGGACAGTAAAAAATCTCCCGGCCGTCACTGCACCAGGAAAAGAGATTGCAGCCAAAATCAGGCGCTATGGCAAATGAGCTTCCGTCGCTCAGGAAGTAGCGATCGATATTCAAAACGATGTCCTCCTTACTCTCCTTTGACGTCTTTGGCTACAGGCTCTGTGGAAGCCACAGGAGAGTTCAATCTTATATCCGGTTTATTCGTATCCGTCCAGGCATCCCTGATGACATCCCAGTAATTATAACGCTCTATCCAGTAGAGATCGAACAGCATCACGCCCTGGCCCTTGTCTCTGATCAGTCTTATCGCCTGCTTCAGCCTGTCCGGCTTGTTTTTATAGGTCAGCAGATAAAGCCCGCCGATCAGCGGAGTCTTCTTCCGGGTAACCCAGCCGGCCATATCCATGGCGCCTTCCACCGTAGGCATATTGGGATTGTCATTGGCCTCCGCCCTGGTAATGCGATCGAAATAGTACCCCAGCATCATGCAGTTGTAAATCTCCGCCATTCCGGTCTTGCGGTAATCGGACGAAGCCAGAGAGTTGGTGGGCTGGAACTCACTGCTGGCCCAGTTGACGCCCATCCCCAGTGATGTCTGTACCATCCACCGTAATAGGCGCTGAATACGCATGACGGCCGGGCTTTGGTTACGACCGCTCTGGCCTTCTCTACAAAGCCTTTTATCACCTGAGATCGCCATTCCAACCACTTTGTCCTCCAGACGCCGCCGCCGAAAACGTCATCCGGCCAGACGACTACCTTGCTGCCGATATACTCTTCAAATGCCTGCCTGCCGGCCGGGCTGAAATCGGCGTTAAAGCCGGCAAAGCGGCAATAGTCAAGACTGATGCCGTCAAAGGCGTAATTCTGCATAACCTCGCGAATAAGGCTCAGCTCGTAATCCTGGACCTCTTTCATTGCCGGATTCACGAAGACAAAAGGGTAGTAGGAGGATATGTTCTGCAGCTTTCCGCTCCTGTAAACTACGGTCTCCCATTCGGGGTGGATGAAAACCGGCCCG
>JAQVUQ010000364.1 GCA_028699365.1 bacterium
AAAAGCCGCCCATACCCTGGTTGACATTGTCGCCGTAGGCTGTTCCGGTCAAATAGTGAATTATATACTCGTTCAGCAACAGGAACTTCAATTCCCTTTTATGCGGCATATCCGTATGTCGCATAAAATGCATCACCTTAGGCAGAAAGAGGGTTCCGGTCGGTGCCTGCATGCCGGAGTGCAAGATAAAATCCGGCACGGCGGCAACTTTCCGTGCCTCGGTCTCGGCCCTGCCATCCAACCATACTACAGCCGGCTGCAAGGGCAGGCCTTCTTTATCCAGCACAACGTAGGTTTGTGCTTGCGAAGTTATGCCTATGGCTTCCACTTCCAGGCCGGTTTCCCCGGCCTGACGGCATACCTTCTGCAGGGCCGACCGGGCCGTCTCCAGGTAGACGTCGGGATCTACGGTAACGTTAACGCCGTCGTATTTCAAGCTGTAGGATGCGACAACCGGTTCGGATACCAGCACTCCGTTCCTGACAAGGGCGCATTTAAAAGATGTGGTTCCCAAATCCAGGGCAGCTATACATCCATGCGGCATTACGAAAACACTTCTTCCTTTTCCTTGCTGATGTTATACTTCTCCACGCTAATACCCCAGTTCCTTCTCGGTCTCACAGATAGCTTCGTCCACTATATCCATGCCTTTGGCGGCAATCTCTTCGTCCATGATGATAGGCGGCGACAGTCTCAGAATGTGTCCGGCAGGTATCCAGGCCAGGCCCTTTCTGAACGCCTTGGTATAGACCATCTTCCCGGCTTCGTCGAAGGGCTCCTTGCTGTTAAGATCCTTTACCAGTTCTATACCCAGCAGGCATCCCCTGACTCTGACATCGCCGATTATCTTATGTTCGCGCTTCATCTTTTCCATTCTCTTGATAAAGTACTTCTCCAGCCGCAGGGCGTTCTCCAGCAGGCCTTCTTCCTCTATCACCTCTATGGAGGCCAGGGCGGCGGCGCAGGCCATGGGATTGCCGCCGTAGCTGGTGGAGGCGGAGATCTTCTCGAAGGATTCCTTGATCCTCTCGTCGGCCACCATGGCCGTCACCGGAAAGCCGTTGCCGAAGCCCTTGCCCATGGTGCTGATATCGGCTGTCGTATTCCAGTGCTCCATAGCCAGATACTTGCCGGTGCGTCCCATGCTGGTCAGTACTTCATCCGCTATGAGCAGCATATCATGCTTTTGGCAGAATTTTTTAAGCTTGGGGTAAAAGTCGTCCGGCGGGATTACCGATCCGCCCCATCCCTGGATGGGCTCGGCGATAAAGGCCGCCACCTGTCCGGTAGTGGCGTTGGCCAGGAAGTACTCATAGTAATCTATATAAGCGTCGGTATCAATGCTGCCGTCTGCTTTCTTGAACAGAGGACGGTAAGGGTAGGGTTTAGGCACCATATAGAAGCCCTGTGCCCGTCCTGCGCCGTTGGTACCGTTCATCTTGGCCAGACTGACGGCATGGCCGCTCTTGCCGTGGAAATCCATCATGAAGCTGAGGAATTCATGCTTGCCGGTGTAGGCTCTGGCAGCCCGCAAAGCCGCTTCCACAGCCGTAGTGCCTGAATCGTAAAGCTGGACTCCGTTGACGCCGGCAGGCAGGATCTGCACCATCTTTTCCAGCAGTTCCACCTTTACCGGGGTGGTGAAATCGTGGCAGTTCATCATAGTTTTGGCTGCCTGGGCCACAGCTTCCGAAATTTTGGGGTGGCAGTGTCCAAGAGTGGTCACATATATGCCGGAAGAGAAATCGATGTAGCGGTTGCCGTCCACATCGGTCAGGACGACTCCAAAGCCCTCCTTAAAGCATACCGGGTGCAGTTTCACCTGCGATGACAATCCCTTGATGATGCCGGCGGCTCTGGCATGCAGGCGCCGTGATTCCGGTCCCGGGCTCTCCGTCTTCATCTCCGGCAATTGCGAAAAATCGTATCCCTCTTTCCACCATTGCGACTTTTGCATCTTTATCTACCTGCCTTTTCGTTGATATACCTGATATGTATATGCTTTTGCATTTTACTCCACCGGTACGGTCGTCCTGTTTCGATGCGATTCCAAGGCCGCAGTAAAGAGCCTGTGGCTCACGCCGGATTCGCCCGGCGTCACGCAGGCGGCGAACTTCTTCAGCGGTTTGCCGTGGACAAGCTCATAGACAAACGCCGCCCACATTTGCAGAATAGCGTCAGGGAAACCGAACTCGAATATGCCGCCGGTGATAGTTTTGAAGGCTGTCTCGTGTCCCATATCCACATGCTGCCAGGCCTGCTCGCCGCCGTTGGTGTAATCAAGGAGTTGTATCGAGTTTATGTTCTTTGAGGAGAATCCGGCACATTTCTTCATACCGCGCACTTCCAGATACCACGTGTCTTTCTCCCCCGGAGCGATCCGGTATGTCTTCAATAACCATGGAAAGGTGCAGCCGTCCGCAGGGTTATTTACTTCGCAAAGGAGAGATGCGTTGTCCCAGGTCTCGCACACGGCCATCCCGCCCTTGCCGTCCGGGCGCTCAGGCACCAGATTGGAGAGCATGGCTCTAACGTTCATCGGCATCCATCCCGCCCTGAACGGCACATGGCAGGCGTGCATACCCAGATCGCCCATACAGCCGTACTCACCGTTGAAGCTTATCTTTCTCTTCCAGTTGATAGGTTTATTCGTGTCCAGATCGCTTGAATGGAGAAAACCGGACGCCACTTCTATTATCCCGCCGAACTCCTCGTTTTCTATCATGTCGCAAATACGCTGAACAGCCGGACTGAAGGGAAACTCGGACGAGCACCTTACGAACACGCCGGGATGCTCTTCGATACATCTGAGAATGGCGTCGTTAGCGGATTTATCTATCCCGAAAGGCTTCTCACCCATAAGATGCTTCCCGGCGGATATTATTGCCGTATATATTTCCTGGTGCAGATTGTGCGGCACCGCGCAATAAACCGCTTCAACCTCGTCGTTTTTAAGCAGTTCGCGATAATCCGCCGTAGCCTGGGTCACACTCGGCACGTTCTGCCGGAACCATGCAAGAGCACTTTCGTTCTGATCGCAAACCGCAATTATCTCCGGTTTGGCATCCATATCAAGCAGATGAAGCCATCGCGCCGCCGCGCTGGCCAGTTCCCTCCCCATCAATCCACAGCCGATAATTCCAAACTTTACGGTTTTCATCTTTTACTTCCTTAATGATTTCTGTGCTGTGACGTCATTACGCGTCCCTGTGTATCGATATTACGCTACCATAGGCAGCCGACTCGACACCCAATGTATCGTTTATGTTCACATTGAACATTATACCACACCACTATCGAACGTCAATACACATAGCTATCTTGCGCTATGCCTCTTGTACCATTACTTGGGTCCCAGAACGATCAGACGGTGAGGAGGATTGCCAATATAGCGATCATTGCTATGATTACTAGAAATCATATTAACGTAAAGCTCATTCTCCTTACAATAAATTCCTCCCTTTGCTCATTGTTAATGCCGTTTTATTATAGAATCACGATCATCAGGTTTTCTATCGGATATCAGCTATCTTGTAAAGCAACGTTTTC
>JAQVUQ010000365.1 GCA_028699365.1 bacterium
GTAGACAATATATGGGGCCGGCACGGTTTCGCTGAGGGCAGTGGCAATCACCACTCGGAGCCGGTCGCCTGCAAACTCGCCAGCTCTACCGCGCATCAACGATTAAATGGTACCGCAGGCAGGGTCATCAGTGAAGCTTATGCAATCACCCAGAGATTTTATAAATCTTATACCACAGAGGATATGCGGCAACTGGTCGATTGGCAGGCGGCACTCGGAGTCAATCTGTTTCTGGCAGTGGGTCTCACATCCTCACACCCAAGTCCCAATTTTCTTAATGACATTGCCGGCATGGACGGCCTTGATCGGTACTCGGTATATACGGGCAGACTTTCGTTTGCCCTGACCCGCGGCATACACAGGGCGAATATCGGGGTGCTCTTCCCCACCAGCACATACTGGATGCGAAACAATCGCACGTTCCTGGGAGACCAGTGCTGGAAAGAGATGGAAAAAGGACTGAACGACCTCTCGCTGGGATTACTTCAGAACCAGCTCGACTTCGATTACATATTCGAGCCGACGCTTCTGAATTCACCTGTAAGAGAAGGCCGGCTTGCAGCAGCAGAGGAAAAGTTCTCTACGATTGTCGTTCCTCCCGTGGATCATCTGGTGCCGGAAGCCGGAAAGAAGCTCGATTATTGCCGGGAGAATGGCTGCCGGGTCATTTATTTCGATCCATCCGGCCTGGCCGGAGAGGACACGGTAACATCGCTGCCGGAATTGACCGATGCGCTGGATAGCGAGAGAAGCCTGCGGATAGAGTGCCCAAACGGCAACCTCTCGGATATTCTTTACCACCAGAGGACCCTGCCCGATAAGGAGATATATTTCATAAGCAACACCGGGCCATCCGCCATGCCGGACACCTCGGTTACACTGACGGCGTCCGGGCGCCCTGAAGAGTGGGATCTCTATGATGGAAAGATGTGCAAATTACAGGACCATGCGGTGGACGGCAGCAGCATCAAACTCAGGCTGTCTTTTCAGCCCTGCCAGTCGCACCTGATTGTGGTGACAAAATAAGCGATGGGGACTCTCGCTATGAAAAAGAATGCGCATAGAAAAGCAAAAATCGGAGTATTCGGGATAGGGTTGGACGCGTACTGGACGCAGTTTCCGGGGATCAGGGACAAACTGATCGGATACCAGCAGTTCATTGAAAGCCGGATAGCGGGTTTCGGCGCGGATGTGGCCTCATCCGGCCTGGTGGACAATGTCGACAGCGCCCGTAAAGCCGGGGATCTATTCGCCGCTGACGGCATGGACATGCTCATGTGCTATGCAGCCACATACGCCACAAGCTCCGTGATACTGCCCGTGGTGCAGAGAGCAAAGTGCCCGGTCGTAGTCCTGAATTTGCAGCCCGTCGCAAGCCTCGACTACAAAAACATCGACACACGCACGTTTCTGGAAAACTGCGGTTCCTGTCCGGTTCCCGAGATCAGTTGTGCCTTTGCACGGGCCGGTATCCCATTTAACGTAGTTACCGGTGTGCTTCACGACGATCACAAGGTCTGGGAAGAAATCCGTGAATGGTGTGAAGCAGCATCGGTCGTCCGGAACCTTAATCGCGGCAGAATAGGCTTTCTGGGGCATGTCTATCCCGGCATGCTGGATATGTACAGCGACTTTACGGCTTTCCACAGCCAGTTGGGCACGCACATAGAGATACTGGAAATGTGCGACCTCGAAAAGCGCACCGGCTCAGCCGGCCGGCAGCAGGTTGAAGAAAAGCTCGGCGAGATCAAAGATCTGTTTCAAATAGCCGAAGATTCCGGCGACAATATCACCGGAGCGCTGTCAGATGAAGATTTGGAGTGGTCTGCAAGAGTAGCATGCGGCCTCGATGGAACGGTTGCAGATTTCGCACTGGACGGCCTCACCTACTACTATCGCGGACTGGATGGGAATCCGTATGAGAGGCTGGGAGCGGGAATGATAGTCGGCAACAGCCTGCTCACGGCAAGGGGTATACCGGCAGCAGGCGAGGGCGACCTCAAGACCTGCATCGCCATGCTTATAATGGAATGTCTGGGCGCGGGCGGCTCGTTCACCGAATTTATCGCTATGGACTTCAAAGAAGAGTTCATGCTGATGGGACATGATGGTCCTGGACACATAGCCATCAGCGACCGCAAGCCGGTGCTGCGCCGGTTGGGTCTGTATCACGGTAAAAGAGGCTGCGGCTGCTCGGTGGAATTCAGCGTCAGGAAAGGCCCTATCACTATCCTTGGCATCACGCAGGACATCGATGGACGGCTGAAGATGCTTGTGGCTGAGGGAGAGTGCCTGCCTGGGGAGACGGCTCCCTTCGGAAACACCAACAGCCGGTTGAAATTCCCGCTCGGCCCGGCTGACTTCATCGCAGCATGGTGCGAACATGGCCCCAGCCATCATGTGGCGCTGGGTACGGGTCACATAGCATCAAAACTTGGGAAACTGGCGCGGATATTGGATATGAAATTCGAGATAGTGTGAAGTAATTGCAAAAGTCAAAAAACGGAGAAGACAAAACAGCTTATAGCAGTCCTGGAAGTTGCATGAATAGAAGAAGCGGTGCCCGGCCGATGGACACAGCGAATGGGCAGGTGGCGTAAATGCCGGCGGGCACTGGCCAGGATTGAAGTTTCTGGCGCACTCCCAGGCTACAGGATTGACGGAGAACTCGCCGCTGAGGTTTTTTTTCGGCAGTTGCAGCAGTGCCAATGTGCCCTCTTCCTTCGGGGCGGGTCTGGTCGGGGCGGTGTTCTTTGCCATGTCCCTTCTTCCTCAAGTCATCTTCCTCGTCGATCTCAAAGTGGAATCCGCTACATGTTTAGGCAAAGAAATCGCAAAAAAATCCCCCGGAAGCCTTATGCCACGAGGGTTCGGAAGCTCTCTATCCAAATTATGCTGTCAAACTAGGGATGATACCGACTGGATAATCGTTCTTCAACCAGGAGAACTGAAGACTCTGCGCCTTGTCGGAGAGAAGCATGGGTGGAGTATGGTAGATGAAACACTGATGGAAACACTTGGTGAGACCGGATTTGAAGATGAGGCAGAAGAGGAGAATGGGAGCTACTAACTGGAGCCTGTCCAATGAGCCGATTCTATTGACATTCAGGCATATATGTCATAGTATATTTATGACAGTATGACAACAAGCTGACAGTTATAGATATGCAGGATGAATAATACATGAACGCGCAAAAAGAAAAGCCCCTATACCGGCAGATTGTCGACAGCCTCAGGCAGGAGATCGGCAGTGGCTGTTATACGGCCGATCAGAGGTTTCACAGCATCAAGGAGATAGCCGGCAAGTTCGAGGTCAGCCGCATGACGGCACATCAGGCCGTTATGCAGTTACAGAAAGACGGCGTCCTCTATTCCAAACCGCAGAGAGGCATTTTTATAAACGATCCGGGTGCTCTGCACAAGAAGCATTTCACTATCGAGGCTGCTTTTCTGGATGTTTTCAGCCTCAGCACGCCTTATCTCTCCGAGGTTTTCAAAGGGCTGACCGCAACCGCCGCCGAACTGGGCCTGACGCTACAGACCAGT
>JAQVUQ010000366.1 GCA_028699365.1 bacterium
GAAGCAATACACCTGCCTGCACGGCCATTGCTATAGCACCATGCCTTGCCAGCTTAAGGATGTTGTGCGCCGTACATATTAGGCTCCATTCGCCTTCGCATGCCTCACGGCCACGCATTGAGAACTGCCGAAAGCCCATACATCTCTTTATCTGTCCGAATACGGGTTCTACTGTTTCCTTGCGAAGACCATACTTTGCCCGCCCTTCATCAGTCAGCACCTTTGCCTTCATTCTCTCTCTGATCGTGCTGTCTTCCGTCACAGCCTCCGGCTTCGCTTCCCGATACTCCCGGTGCTTAAGTCGGCATGGCGGCATGTATACGTCTATCTCTTTTTGCTCCAGCTTCTCTACGTTTGTTTCCGAATAATAGCCTGCATCCAGGCTCATCTCTTCGGGCAATCCTCCGGTGTTCTCTTCTATCCTTAAAGCCATCGCCTCTGCATGCGGGGCATCTGCTGCCTGGTTAGTTACCATCTCCGCTACTATAACCTGATACTCACTGTCTACTGCGGCCTGGGCGTTATACCCCTGGATAAATGATTTGTCTCCTGAGAGCATTATCTTTGATTCCGGGTCTGTAAAATTCTTCTGCGCCTTATCCTCCGGCTCTCCCGAGGCCTTCTTCTTAGGCCTGCCTCGCTTGGCCGGCTGGTCATCTCCCGCAGCCGGATCTTTATCCTGTTTATCTTCGGCTGCCTTCACTTCTGCCTGAAGCTCTGCCATGGCCTGCCTTATCTTAGCCAGCCGCCCCTCCCGAAATGACAGTTCTTTGGGCAGTTCATCTCCTCGAACATCGCTTCCAAATCTCTTGTCTTCTTCCTCATCGGCACGGTTTGCTTTCCTCAATAGCTCGGCTATTTCTGTCTCTAACCGGGAACTCTCTTCTTTCATTCTCCCATCGCTCATGGCCTTATGCTTTGAGGCGTTCGCTTTAACTTTGGTCCCATCCAGCGCTACATGTCCAAGCCGTATCATCCCTGCTCGTTTACACAATACCAGCACTTGCCTGAACAACCCCGCCAGTGCTTTCAGATGTATCTTCCGGAAATCTGAGATCGTCCGAAAGTCGGGACGGTTGCCGGCTGCCAATATCCGGAATGCTACGTCTTCTTCCAGCTTCCTGGCTATCTTTCTTGATGAAAAGACCCCTGTGCAATAAGCGTAAAACAATACCTTGGTCATCATCCTTGGATGATACGGTGGGTATCCTGCCAGGTTCTTTTCATACTTACTTTCTATTACGGACAGATCCAACTCATCGATTGTATCACTTACAAAATAGACCAGGTGATCTTCTGCGAGCCACTCTCTCATCGATACGGGCATCAAGAATAATTGGTCCGGTGTGTAGTCGCGATATGTCTTGCTCATTCTTCTTCCCTTTGCATTTTTGCTTTGATGGGCCTACATAATTATACGACATACCGGCGCTTTTTTCCTGGTTCCTTGAGCAGCTTTTTTTTTCGGTTCCTATATTGGGTTACTCGGACGGACTCCTAGCGATAATCCTTTTTTCTGCCATTGTAATATCACCTCCGTTCTATACCTTATTTAAGAGATACCTGCTTACAATTCTCCCCCGCTAAAAAAAAGGAAGTAACATATAATATGATTTATCGTCTGAGCCGCCTCAATACCTCGTGTTTAGTGCCCAACATGAAATATGATAGTTCGCGGCCGTAGTAACGTTTGGTTTTCTCTGCTCCTGCAGTTGTTTTGATGATGTGACCACTCATTAGTAATTCCCGCATAGCCTCTCCTGCCTGTCGTTCTCCCATGTCACACCATGTCGCTGCGAACGACCATGAAAATGGCGAGTGCTCCGTCCCTCTATAGCGATCAATCCTAGCCAACAACGTAAAACCATTGTAGAGTTTACTGACGCTTTTTGAGACACCATCATCAAGTGCTACAGTTGGTAGCTCTGGCAGCACCACCTCTCCGATCTCAGCCAATGCCCGGATAGACCAAACGGCCAACTGCTGGGGTGATAAGGGTTTGATTATTCTGCCACCCGACCTAACACGAGCATAGATTTCTGGCAACGTATACACCGCTTGCCCATCACCCTTCTCGCCACCGCGAACAACCACCCGCTCGTGAAAATCCCGGTAAATGATTAGACCTGGCCCATTATGATTCGGATCACATTTATACAGTGCTGCAGACGGACTCATTTCTTCATGCCCAGGGAGAATGCAACAAAATGGCTTTTCGATCTGCACCGCTGGAATACCCAGAGCAGCCATGAGTTTGTGCGCTACCACCTCATCAGAGTATTTTGACAATAGGAAGCTACGTATAATATTATATGTAGCTTCCTCCCCAGCACTCTCTAGATGGGAAGGGGCATTGTCATGCCCCTTAGCAGAGGAGAAAGTGTGCTGGGAGAAGGCGCTCTGTATTTGGAGAAACGGGACCAGCCAGCTAGGCACATCGGCGGGTTCAACGTTCCAAGGCGATAGTTCATCACTCCACATATATTGCCTGCCGGTGTCCAGATGAATACTCGGCCATACGACTATATACCCACCGTCAGCCCGGATATCCAATCCACTGTTAGTGCCCTCTATATCCGCCAAGGTTTTATACGCTACACCTCCAGGATGACTGAATATGTAGTGGCGGCCAGGCCGACCGTCCGCGCACATCCTCCCTGTAAACTGGGCCGGGGTTATGGGGAGATGACGATCACGAAGTGCTACAGGATTGTCGACATCAAGGGCGATGATACCTGAAACATGCCCGGTAATAATCGCTATGTTAGCATTAGGATACTTAACAGTGAACCAGTGCGTAATCTCTTCACGTGTCGGTAAACGCTGCTGGTATGTTTTCCAACGAAACAGCTTTGGAGGCGTTTTCCCATATACCGGTATCACGGACAGACCGAGTTTGACATACCGCAATGCTGCCCCAACCATATCGCCATTTTGCGGTAAAATATTAGTATGAATTTCCTGTTCGCTCTGTCTGACACCCCAGAGCCTTTCTGCACTCATGCCTGCACTCCAGCATCATTCATTCTCCGGTAACTGCTTCTCCTGCATTCGGCCCATGCAGCCATCCCAGGAAGGCTGATCGTGGTATGATAATCCTGCGTCCAATCCGGATGATTGGAAAACCACGATTCTCATCGGACATTAAGGTATAAATTGAGTTTCTACTGAGACCGAGAAGGCCAGCGACCTCGTTAACGCTGTATACCAGCTTCTCGGGCATGTCAGCCGACCTCGGCCAGAAGTTCGGCGGGATTGCCAGTATAGCCTAGCGCGTCGGAAAGCCGCTGCAATTGGCCCGAATAGGGGGTTAGTCCCCTATTCTCGATCAGGTTTAGTGTCGCGGGATTCAGCCGCGCCTCGTGTGCCAACGTCATTTTGCTCATGCCGCGCCGTTCACGTTCTATCGTCAGTCGTCTCATGTCTCGATACCTCCATTTGATTTGAGCTGAATTTTGTGCTACTGTTAGTGTAGCAGAGAGATTCTAAACAGCGAAATAACCTGAAAATCGCGCTGAATTCGCGTTGAATCAACAAGGGCGG
>JAQVUQ010000022.1 GCA_028699365.1 bacterium
GATGCTGCCCGGCTTTATGGAGTATGACAGAAAGGGCCGGACCAATAAATTGGCCAATCTTGACGATTGCACCGACGGCGTCAACGGCGGCGACAGTTCGATGGTCTTGAAATACGTGGAAGAAGTGATCAAGCAGAACTGGTTCAAGCCTGACGTTCTGCTCTTAAACTGTGGTATACACGATACCAAGAGGAACGTTAAAACGGGAGCGCTGCAGATCCCTCCTGATAAATACAGAGCTAATCTGCGCCGGATAATATCACTTGCCGGGAAGAAGGGCATATCTCCGGTCTGGGTGCGGACTACGCCGATAAACAAGCGGTCTGTACAGCCTCTTGAGGCGATCATATGGCACTTTGAAAAAGACATCGATTACTACAATGCCATAGCCGATGAGGTTATGAAGGAAAACTCAATCCCGGTTATCGATCTCTTTACCTTTACACGCAATCTGGGTGAGGATATATATCTAAACGGAAAAGACCACGTGCATTTTAACGAAGAGACTGCGTCGATGCAGGCAGCCTTTATTGCCGGGGCAGTGACGACAATCGCTAAAGCACAAATATTTGTGGGAGGAAGTTATGGAAACGGCTGTAATTGAGAAGACGGAGAGTTCCGTTTGTGAGGGGTATCGCATGATAGCGCGTGAAATATCTGCGACTCTGAGAGATAACGGCCCTTTATGGAGTCTGCAAAAGGAGTGGTGTTCACAGGCCTTTCAGCAGGCTCACGCTGTTCGTGCCATGCTGGCGGTCCATCGTATGGAACCGGATGAAGCCTTTTTGCAGGGTGCCCGGGCATGGGCGGAGATGACGTTGATGATGCAGGGTACACATGGGCATCCGGACAGCTATAACATGGGGTACGGCTACAGGTTGAGAAACGGAGTGCCTGACAAATGGTATGTAGCTGATTGCGGAACCATTGCCGTTGTCTTGCTGGACTTAGCCTCTCTGCTTGAGCCTGGAGACGAGTTGCGGGACAGGATCATCAGCTCCGTACGTCGTTTTGCCGATTATATCATCGCCGAATGGAGCTTGCCCGACGGAAGCTTCACACTGGGCTATGATGATTTCACCTGCCTGGACAGCAAGCCGTATCACTGCGCCAATGCTCAGAGCAATCTTTTTTTATGGCCTCTGGCCGATATTACCGGCGACGACAGATACCGCCGGCAGGCGATAAAGGCTACTCGTTTTTTAGCGAACTGGGAAGATTATGATTGCCGGTATTACGGCTCCGGAGTGCATAACAGGTCCTACAACGGAGAGAGCATGATGGTCTCCCTTCATTATCTTGATGCCTCTGAAGAAGACCTGCGGCAGAAGATCAGGCATAATATCTCTTCTAATATGGCCCAATGGGCAGTGAACAACTTCGGCACGGAATGGTTTCGTCAGGATGCGGAGATTGCGGCCAAGGCCCCGTTGCTGTTAATGGCTCTCTATCTTTTCCAATCCCGTTTCCAGGAAAACACGGGCCTGGCGGAGGTAATAAAACAGGCTTACGGCATCCTTGAGAGAAAGGTACAGGAGTCATATGAGGCTGTAAAAAAGCTTGGTATATCCGGAGCGGCTATTTCCGCCTGCAACAGCCCTGTCGAGCTAAGGGAAAAGTTCTTTATGCCCAAGTACTATACCACCGAAGGTATTCTTGGAATGGCTTTGGCGGTATACCGTAATAAGGAATCTCTTTTCCCGCTGTGTGAATAGTGGTTTTACAGCAACAGGTAATTTATGAATGAAGAGGAGATATGGTATTGAGAAGAAATATGATTGTGTTAATGCTGTTGCTGATATCAACTGTTCTGCTGAGCGGGTGCGGCTCGCAAAACAAAAACGAGATAACGGTCATGTGGTGGGGGGATGTCTACAACTATAAATTTGCCAGGAAACTGGTAGACACTTATAATGCCGGCAATCCGGACAAGCCTGCCAGATTGTTGGCGATTCAGGGACAGTATGAAACTAAATTATTGACTATGTCTGCATCCCGCATTTTGCCGGATGTGGTTCTCATGATGGCTTCCAATGTGCATAATTTGGGCGTCAAGGGAGCTTTGCTGCCGCTGGACCAGTATGTCGCTAGAGAGAGATTCAAAGCCGTTAAGCAAGCAATGTGGCCCGGACTGATGAATACTTTCAAAGTTAAAGATAAGCAACTGGCTGTGCCCATCTGGACCTGGACTCCGGGCATTTACTACAATAAAGATATCTTTGATGCGGCTGGAGTGGAGTATCCTTCAAAGAACTGGACTTTCAGGGAGTTTGAGGAGAAATCGTGCAAGCTGGTAAAAACGGAGAACGGCAAGCGTAAGGTGTATGCCTTTGCCTCTCCTTTTGCCTTGAGAGATCAGTTGCTTACAGCCTATCTCTATGCCAACGACGGTAGATTCTACTCCGATGACTACAGGAAATGTGAGATCAACTCACCGTCTTCCGTAGCTGCGCTGAAAGCCTTTTCCGATTTGCGCTTGAAGTACCATGCAGCTCCAAAGGCTTCCGAAGCCAGCAGCATGGGAACCTCCGGCGGCACTACGGATTATTTTCAGGCCGGTCATGTGGCGATGACCGTGCGCGGCAGGGATTACCTGGATGTGTTGAAACAGAGCGGCGGCATCAAGTTCCGCTGGGGCGTGGCGCCAATGCCGATGGGCAATAAGGCGGCCTTCTTTCATACCCCTGTAGGTTTGGCTATATCGGCAAATACTAAGCATCCCGAAGCCGCCTGGAACTTTGTTACCTTTGTAACCGGTAAGAAAGGGCAGGACCTGATTTCACAGGACAGATCCGATGTAACTATATATAAGAAGCTTACATATGAGAAGAAGTTTATCGATTATCAGGGCCGGCCGGATGCAAATATAGTATTCAGGGATATGTTGCTTGAGGCTGTTCCTTCCCCTTACCGCATAGGTGATGACGAGTGGAAGGCCAAGGCCAACAATCATCTTTCTCTGGTGGAGTTGGGGAGAATTACCATTGAGCAGGCCTGTGCCGGGATAGCGGGCGATTTCAGGCCTTGATAACAACTTTGAAGACTATCTTGCAGCGCTTTGAAAGCGTTCTTTTGAGTAATCTGGATCTTCTCGTGGAGCGGTATTTCGCCTGCCCGGATTATCTCTTCATTGATATGAAGCTGAGCCCTATATACTCTATGGGCATACCAACCTGGGACAGTTTGCAGGATTGCAACAGTACGACTTTGTGGAGTTTCTGCAAAGCGATGACAGGCCGTGGGGAGACTGGGGCAGGATAATCTCCGATCCCGGGCACTGTCTGGAATTCACAGGTCTGGCAGCCAAGGCTCTGCTGATGATGGATGACGCCGGTTTAGCCGGCGAGGCAGGTCTGGTGCAGAGATGCCGGGAATTGCTGCCGGAAATACTGCTTCACAACTTCAACAACGGTTTCAACCGCCTCCATGGCGGTATATACAAGACCTTTGATCTCATCTCCAGGCGCCCCATTGACGGTAATATGCCGTGGTAGAGCCTGCCTGAGACCATCAGAGCTGCTGCCCAGGTACTGGCTTTATCGCCGCAAAGTTCCAGGCGCGAAGAGATCGTCAGGATCATAGAGGACTGTTCCGTTGCCTACCTGGATAAGTATGTCAATTCGGCGGTAGGGCATATGGCTTACCAGACCAGGGATATAGAGGGCAAAGTCGTCGATATCGCCCCGGCTACCCCTGATGCCGATCCCTGCTATCATACCGGTTTGAGTATTATAGATTCTCTGTGGCTGTTAGATTTTATAACACGTTCAGGCTCTCAAGATAATCGTCATATTTGATTGTTGGTTTGATAACGAACAGTATATAGACTATTGCCGGCAGAAAGCTTTGTCGACAAAGGATATATAGAACAAATGTTTGCCTGTTGTGCTAGGATGTGGTATAGTAGTTACATTCGAATGGCAAAGGGGGATAAGCAGATGGAGCGGCCTGGCGGAGAGATAATCATATACAGAGCAGAGAACGGTGGAGCAACACTGGATGTCCGGCTAGAGGGAGATACGGTTTGGCTTACACAGAAACAGATTGCTGAATTGTTCCAGGCTGATCGTAGTGTTATTACCAAGCATATTAGGAATATTTTTAACTGTGAAGAGTTGGACAAGAATTCAGTATGTGCAAAATTTGCACATACTGCCGCCGATGGCAAGAAATATCAAACGCAATACTACAACTTTGACCTGATACTTTCCGTCGGCTACCGCGTCAACTCCAAGCGAGGCACCGATTTTCGCGTCTGGGCCACCAGCGTTTTGAGAGACC
The DNA here is from genome assembly GCA_028699365.1 of bacterium. Classification (GTDB taxonomy): domain Bacteria; phylum UBP13; class UBA5359; order UBA5359; family UBA5359; genus UBA5359. The sequence continues at coordinate 4,282 of JAQVUQ010000022.1, forward strand.
ATATCCTCAAAGGATATACGATTAATGAGCGAAGACTGACTGAGCAGAATGAGCGCCTTCAAGAATTAAACGATGTGGTGAAATTGCTGGGCCAAGTTGTTGATCGACGTGAGCTCGCGCATGTTGAGGCGGAAGGTTTGCTGCGAATCATCACCGATTATGCGTACGCTCTATCGGTGCTCGATGATTATGACTACCAACGTCTCTCTATACGTAACACCGTTCAAAAAGAGCCTGTGAGAATCTCATATGCCGATGCGCGAAAAGCCATAGACAAGATGGCTGAGAAGATGAGCTCAGAAGACAAAAGCATAGGTTTTTTCGGGGTAGAGAAGGATGATTCTTTTAAAGGCTCGCTTTCTTCGATATACCAGACATTCGGCGATAAGGATGTGTATCCCAGCATAGAAGAGAAAGCTGGACATTTGCTTTACTTTATCGTGAAGAATCATTGTTTTACCGACGGGAACAAGCGCATAGGAGCGTTTATATTTGCTCTATTCCTCAATGCCAACGGCCTGTTGTATACTCAGGATGGCCGCAAGCGAATCAACGATAGTGTCCTTGTGGCATTGACGCTGATGATAGCGGAAAGTAACCCTCGAAACAAGGATACGATAATTAAGGTGGTAGTCAATCTTATTAACAGGGACGGCTTGCGATCAGACAGAGATTGATCGCAAAAGTTTCAGAGATAATCCTTAACAGCTACTTCAGCCAGCCTGTAAACTTCCTTCAGCGGCAGGCCACTCTGCTCTGCCAGGGCACGGCAGTCTTTGTATTCCGGGGCGACGTTGGCTATCCTGCCGTCTTTCAGGCCCAGCTTGACCCTGACTTTACCGCCGGCTACGGCTACCTCTACAGTTTTTCTTTCCAGGCAAGCTCTTGATGATGGAATGCGCCTCAGGCCCAGGCTGGTGCTCTCCGTCAGGATTATGTCCTCGACGGCAGGCTCTTTTCCCAGAGCACAAACTGCCGCCAGCAATACGGCCGGACGACTGTTCTTGGCGGTACAGGGAGTGAGCGTGACTTCCAGTGCACCGGCGGCATAGAGCTTCTCCATCAGATATTCGTATATCTCCGGGTTCATGTCGTCTATCAGTGTCTGCAGAATAACCGTATCGAGCGCTTCGGGTATCTCCGATGTCTCGCCGATAAAGATGCGGAGAAGATTAGGTATGCGTCTTTCAATAGTGCCGGCTCCATAGCCTGTCGCACGGCTATTCATGGCGGGCATAGGTCCAATGGAGCGACAGAGCGACGCTACCAGGGCTGCGCCCGTAGGCGTTACCGTTTCTCCTTCATCCGGAAAGGCATATGTGGGAAGGTCTTCCAGCAGCTTCACCGTAGCCGGAGCCGGCAGGGGAATGACGCCGTGGGCGCATTCCACGAAGCCTCTTCCCAGCGGCAGAGGAGAAGATATCAGCTCTTCCACACCCAGGGCATACAGACCTATGCAACTGCCGGTTATATCCAGAATGGAATCCACCGCTCCCACTTCGTGGAAATGGACCTTCTCCGGCACGGTGCCGTGCACGTCTGCCTCAGCTTCCGCCAGGCGCCTGAAAACGGCCGTGCTCATGGATATAACCTTATCAGGCAGACCGCTGCCGGCTATCATGGACAGGATGTCGTCCAAATGACGGTGATGGTGATGGCGTTCTGTCTCCACATCAATATTGACTCTGGTAGCCGATATGCCGGATACCGTCACCTTTTCGGCCGACAGGGCATAGCCCTGCAGCCCCAGCTTCGACAGTTCGCTTTGCAGATACTCCATATCCAGACCCGCGTCCAGCAGGGCGCCGAGGGTCATATCTCCGCTGATGCCGGCAAAGGCATCCAAGTAAGCGATTTTCATAGTTCCCCTTTCAAACGGTCCAAAACCTTCAGCCTTCAGACTTCAGACTGTCGTTCCGGGCAGTATCATGCCCGGAACGACCATTTATAAGTCCGGCAAAATATCCCGCGCCAAAGCCGTTGTCGATGTTGACTACCGTGACGCCGGCGGCGCAACTGTTGAGCATGGAGAGCAGGGCAGCCAGGCCCTGGAAGCTGGCGCCGTAGCCTATGCTGGTGGGCACGGCGATTACCGGACTTTCTACCAAACCGCCCACTACACTGGCCAGCGCTCCTTCCATGCCTGCGACCACGATCAGTACGTTAGCCGAGGTCAGAAGATCCATCTTGTCCAGCAGCCGGTGCAGTCCGGCCACTCCGACATCGAAGAGTCGCTCTACCCTGTTGCCCATGACGGCTGCCGTAACGACGGCTTCTTCGGCCACCGGTATATCGGCTGTGCCGGCTGAGACCACGGCTATAAGTCCTTTTCCCTCGCCCGGCTGGGGCAAAGGCGCATTGAGGGTGATTATACGGGCCAGACGATGATAAACCGCCTCGGGGATTTCCTGTCTGGTATATTCATAGAGATCGGGCTCCGCCCTGGTAGCCAGCACCGGCTCCCCGCCGGCGGCTGCCTTCTTTATTATAGCGACAACGTGTTCCGGGGCTTTGCCCTGGCAGAAGATCACCTCGGGGAAGCCTGTCCTGAGGCGGCGGTGATGGTCTATTCTGGCAAACTCCAGGTCCTCGTAAGGAAGATGCTTGAGGCTGCTCATAGCCTCATCTATCTGCATCTCTCCGTTCTTGACGGCCTTCAGTATATGTTCGATACGTTCAATCTGCATCTTGCACCTCAAACACTATATTATTCTGGCAGTGCCGCAGAGTCAAGGGGAGCTTGTCTACCGTCTTGCCGTGATGTATAATCATGATGTATACACATCATGAGAGGGTGATGTTTTATGGAGAGAACACAGCTATATCTTACACCGGAACAGAAGAAGGCCGTGGTGGAGATAGGACGGACCAAATCCATGACCATGGCTGAAGTTGTCCGTGAAGCGGTAGAGCAGTATATCGTCAACGAGAAGCACGATTACCAGGTTAAGGTTATCAAGGAGACCTTTGGTGCCATATCCGGTTTGGATGTGGAAGAGCGTATTGATGATTTACGGCAGGGGTGGCAGGCTAGGTTATCTTCATACGCTGAGAAGGATGACAAATGAATTACCTGCTAGATACTTGCATATTGATCGATCATCTCAGAGGCTATCTTCCTGCATGTGAATGGCTTGTAAACCGTATCGAGGATGATGCACCCGGCGGACTCCTCTATTCCGCCGTTACGGTGACCGAATTGCTGGCCGGAGCACGGGAGCGAGATGAGGTTGCTGTTTTCAAACTTTTGGGCATCCTGACATGTGTTGACGTAGATGCCGGTATCGCCGGCAAAGCCGGCCTGCTCTTGCGGAAGTGGCGTCGCAGCCATGGCCTGGAGGTGCCGGATGCCCTGCTGGCAGCGACGGCTATTGAAAAGGGATGCTGCCTTGTAACTCGTAACAGCAAGCATTTCCCTATGGATGGCTTGAAAATAGTTACACCTTATCACTAATTGCTATTAGTTTCTGTAGTGTAATTTTACGGATCAGGCAGGACATCGCAGCGCGAGTGTCGAACTTTTCAAAGTGGGTTTAAAAAGTCCCACATGAGATAATGATCAGAACAAGCAGATTGCGGGGAGAGTGTTCAAAATGAAGAAGCGTTATGTGCTGATAGGAGCCAGCGGCAGGGCTACTTATATGTTTGCCAAGCCGATGGTGGAGGAACTGGGGGAGTATACGGAGATAGTAGGGGTGTATGATCCCAACCTTCTCAGGATAGAGGCCTCTAAGAAGCTGGCCGGGGTGGATTGTCCCTCTTATACTGACTGCGATAAGATGCTGGCGGAGTTGAAACCTGATGGTGCCGTCATCACCACCATGGATAGATATCACCACGAGTATGTTATAAAGTGCCTGGAGGCCGGGATTGACGTGGTGGTGGAGAAGCCCATGACCATAGACGAGGAGAAGTGCAACGCCATTCTTGAAGCGGAGAAGAGGACGGGTCGTAAGGTTACGGTCACCTTCAACTATCGCTTCACTCCTTATGTGACGGCTGTCAAGCAGGCCATAAGAGACGGTCTGGTGGGAGAAGTTCTCAACGTGGATTTCGAGTATCTGCTGGATACTTCGCACGGGGCGGATTACTTCAGAAGATGGCACAGACGCAAGGAGAACAGCGGCGGTCTGCTGGTGCACAAGTCCACCCACCACTTCGATCTGGTCAACTGGTGGATAGAGGAAGAGCCGGTGGAAGTTATGGCCTTCGGGACCAGGAGATTTTACGGTCCCACCCGGGCGGAGAGAGGCGAGAGGTGCCTTACCTGCCAGTACAAGAAATCCTGCGAGTTCTACTTCGATATCAATGCGCATGAGATGAACAAGGCTCTTTACAGCGATTGCGAAAGCGCGGACGGCTATTACCGTGACAGATGTGTCTTCTCCGAGGAGATAGACATAGAGGACAGCATGAGCGTCAACGTAAAATACAACAAGGGCGCGTTGTTGAGCTACTCTCTGATAGCTCACAGTCCGTACGAGGGATATAAGGCCAGCATCAGCGGCACCAAGGGCAGGCTGGAAGTGGCGGAATACCATAGTGGGATAAGGCATAGCGATCCGGCCTATTACTTCGAACTGTACGACAGGCAGGGGCGTAAGGTTGATTACACCGTGCCCAAGGCTACGGGAGGCCACGGCGGCGGCGACGTCAAAATCAGACGCATGATCTTCGAAGGCGGCATACCCGATCCGCTGGGACATCAGGCTGGAACCCTGGCCGGAGCCGTCTCTATCCTGATAGGTATAGCGGCCAACAAATCCATCAAAGAGGGCAGGAACATCCGTATCAACGATCTTGTGCCCCTGGATAAATACAGATAACAACCGATTACAACTCGACTGATTGCAGCGTAAATAACAGAGCCCGGAGATATTCTCCGGGCTCTGCGTTTATTTTACCTGCCGTTAACAATTACTAAACCGGGACGAAAAGCCTGCATACTATGATATCTTCAGCAATCCGGAGGGAGGAATATGAAAATGATCAATCAGGGGGATACAGCCTGGGTTCTGATATCCAGCGCCATGGTCATGCTGATGACCCCGGCATTGGGTTTCTTCTACGGGGGCATGGTACGTCGCAAAAACGTTCTGTCCACTATCATGATGTGCTGTTCCGTCGTAGCCCTTATCAGCATTCAATGGGTGCTTTTCGGCTACAGTCTGGCCTTTGGACCGGATAAGTGGCATCTTATCGGCAGCCTGCAATGGGCCGGTTTCAACGGGGTGGGACAGACGCCCAACGCCGACTATGCCGCTACCATACCGCATCAGGTATTTGCCTCTTTTCAGGCTATGTTTGCCGTCATAACGCCGGCTCTGATCGTGGCGGCTTTTGTGGAGAGAATAAAGTTCACCGGTTTCATGGTCCTTGTTCTGCTCTGGGCCACGGTGATCTACGATCCGGTGGCGCACTGGGTCTGGGGCGTGGGCGGCTGGCTGCGCCAAATGGGTGCATTGGATTTTGCCGGCGGCACCGTAGTCCACATCACCGCCGGTATGTCGGCCCTGGCCCTGGCCATCTATATGGGACAGCGTAAGGGCTACGGGCGCCAGTCGTTCGAGCCGAACAACATTCCTTACGTGGTGTTGGGAGCCTTTCTGCTCTGGTTTGGATGGTTCGGTTTCAACGCCGGCAGTGCGCTGGGAGCCAACGGCCTGGCCGGCAACGCCTTTATCGTGACTAATACGGCAGCGGCGGCGGCCGGTCTGGTCTGGATGATCCTCAGTTCCATCTCGGGCAAGCCTTCCGTGATGGGCTTTGCCACCGGTGCCGTGGTGGGACTGGTGGCCATAACCCCGGCTTGCGGCTATGTCGGCGTGATCCCGGCCATTATCATCGGGGCCGTGGCGGCGTCGATATCGTATGCCGGTATCCTGATCAGAAACCGTTCGGCCATAGATGAATCGCTGGATGCCTTTGCCTGCCACGGACTGGGAGGCATAACGGGGGCGCTGTTGACCGGTGTCTTTGCCAGCAAGCTGGTCAACCCGGCCGGAGCGGACGGCCTGCTGCACGGCAATCCTCATCAACTCTTGGTGCAGGCTGTGGCGGTGCTGGTAGTGGCGGTCTACTCCTTCGGCCTGACGTTTCTCCTGGCTGCAGCCACGGACAGGGTGTTCGGCCTCCGGGTGGAGGAGCACGAGGAAGAGGTCGGTCTTGATCTCTCGCAGCACGCAGAGAAGGCATTTGCATAGGATGGTGTTATAGGTGAAGAAGATAGAAGCGATTTTCAAGTGTGAGAAGCTGAACGATGTCAAGGATGCGCTGGAGGTTATCGGCCATATAGGGATGACCGTATCCGAGGTGCAGGGACGCGGTGTTCAAAGAGGAATAGCGCTCAAAGGCAGGGTAGGAGAATACCGGGTGGATTTCCTGCCCAAGATGAAGCTGGAGATGGTGATCAGGGACGAAGATTGCGATGAGGCGGTCGATATCATCTGCGAGGCGGCCCGCAACGGCGGCATAGGTGACGGCAAGATCTTCATCTCTGAGGTGGCAGAGGCGGTGCGCATCAGGACGGGGGAGAAAGGCCCGGACGCTCTTTAGGCAGGCTCTATCCCAACAATCCCTTTATTCCTGTCAGCATTAGCTGTGCCGCTATGGATGCCAGTATCAGCCCTGTCAGTTTGCTGAGAATGGAGAGCCCGGTCTGGCCCAGCCAGCGTTCGATACGTCCGGCTGCATAGAGCAGCAGGCCTACGGTCAGGATGGCACAGAGAAGGGCGCCGCCGGCCGTCAGCTTTTCGGCCAGAGTGTTCAGTTCTGCTCCCATGACCAGCAGGACGCCGGTGGTGGCCGGGCCCACGGTTACCGGGAGTGCCAGAGGAACGACGGCAATATCACCCTTGTTGTCTCGTTCCTCTTTGCCGCCGGTCCCACCCTGAACGAGGGCGGCTGCGGATAAAAAGAGAAGTGCTCCGGCTCCCACTTTGAAGGCATCCAGGGTTATACCGAAGACCTGGAAGATATATTTACCTAAAATATAGAGGGTAAAGCTGATCACTATAACGGCCAGCGTTACCCTGAAAGCCAGTCGTCTTCTCTTGCTCTCGGTAAAATCACCGGTCAGGGCCAGGAACATGGAAATGACGAAGAAGGGCGTCAGGACAAAGAAGAGCTTCAAATATTGGCTGATAAAGAGTTGCATATTATCTCCTTGAGTTTGTTACGGCTCTATTCTAACAGTTTAAGAATATAAGAGGCAAGGTATTTGCCTGTAATGGGTAGAAACACACCCGAAACAATATTCTGATATAATTTGTTAGCGGTATAGGCTGAAGCAGTTTAGCTGTTTAGGAGTTTTCTATTGTGTAAGATAAGAAGTATAATACTGGAGTATAGACTGCTAAACGGCTAAAAGCCTATAGCCTGAAAAGCTGAAGAAGAGGGCGCCATGCACGGCTATCTACTGAGCCGGGACCCAAAACTTGACGAGGCTCTGACCTCTCTGGCGCCGGTACGCCTTGAGGACGATCACCGTTTGCTCGATGAACTGATGGGCAAAGGGGCGGACTACGTTCTTCTGGATATGCGTGAAGGAATGGCCTGGGAATTACTGGGAATTCTTCCCGATTATCCGGAACTCGGGCATATACCGGTGCTGTTGCTGGTGGAGCGGGAGCGCCTGGGCCGCCTGTGGCTGGGGCCGGCGGACGATTTTGTGATCATGCCGCTTGATCAGGAAGAGGTCATCGCTCGTCTGCGCCTGCTTAAGAAGAGCGAGGCGGGGGAGGGCGTCACAGTTATCGGAGATCTGGTGATCGACGCCGAGGCCTATCAGGCTAGACTGCTGGGTCGACTGCTGGAGATGACTTACAAGGAGTTCGAACTGCTTCGCTATCTGGCGGAGCGGCGTGGTCGTGTAGTCAGCCGGGAGCAGCTTCTCAGCGATGTCTGGGGCTACGAGAACTACATCGGTACCAGAACGATAGATATACATATACGGCGTTTACGCGTCAAGCTGGGTGTGGAGTACGGTTCGCTGATAGAGACTGTTAGACAGGTAGGCTACCGTTTCAGCTTAACGATGCCGGAGTAACCCTGGATAACGAATAACGGGAGCAAGCCGGTAACTTTTGGACAGTGAACTTTGAACCCGGAACCGCGCCTGCAGGGCGCACAATGGAGGTATAACCATGAAAACCGACAGGGAGTATGTGCTCAAGACGGCACGGGAACATAACGTGAAATTTATCAGGCTGTGGTTCACCGATATTCTCGGTTTTCTGAAGAGCTTTGCCATAACCGTGGAGGAGCTGGAACGAGCCCTGGAGAGGGGCATGGCCTTCGACGGTTCCTCCATTGACGGCTTTGCCCGGGTCGACGAGAGCGATATGCTGGCTATGCCGGATCCGTCGACCTTCTGCATACTTCCCTGGCGCCCGCGCGATGAGGCCGCTGTCGGCCGCATGTTCTGCGATATCCTGACACCGGACGGGGTGCCGTTTGAAGGTGATCCCCGTCTGGCTCTCAAGAGAAATCTGGCTCGGGCCGCCGGGATGGGCTATACCTTTTATGTCGGTCCGGAACTGGAATACTTCTATTTCAGCTCGGATACCGGTCAGCCTGAGGCTCTGGACAAAGGAGGCTACTTCGATCTGACGCCGCACGATGCGGCTACCGACCTGCGCCGTGATACGGTCCTGGCCCTGGAGGAGATGGGCATCGGAGTGGAGTTCTCTCATCATGAAGTGGCCCCCAGCCAGCACGAGATAGATCTGCGTTACGCCGATGCCCTGACCATGGCCGACAACTCCATGACTTATCGCCTGGCAGTGAAGGAGATAGCCGTCAAACACGGCGTTTATGCCTCCTTTATGCCCAAGCCCTTGCCCGGAGTCAACGGCAGCGGCATGCACGTGCATATATCGCTCTTCAAGGGCGACGACAACGCCTTCCAGCAGGAAGGCACGCCGTACGGCCTGTCGCCGCTGGCTATGTCCTTCATGGGCGGCCTGCTGCACCATGCTCCGGAGATCACCCTGGTCACCAATCAGTGGGTGAACTCCTATAAGCGCCTGACGCCGGGATACGAGGCTCCCGTCTATCTCTCCTGGGCTTTCAGAAACCGCTCCGACCTGATAAGGGTGCCGTCCGTTCAGCCGGGATACGAAGAGGCCACCCGGCTGGAATACCGGGCGCCGGATCCGGCCTGCAATCCCTACCTGACCTTTGCCGTGCTGCTGGCTGCAGGGCTGGAGGGAGTGGAGAAGGGCTACGATCCCGGCCCGCCGGTGGAGGAGAACGTGTTCGAGATGCCGGAAAGCGAGCGGCGCAGGCGGGGAATCGGCTCCCTGCCCGGTAACCTCTACGAGGCTATCCGTCTGGCGGAGGAGAGTGAACTGCTGCGCCGGGCGCTGGGAGATCATATCTTCGATAAGCTTATCGAGAACAAAAAACGGGAATGGCAGGAATTCTCCGACTGGGTAACGGATTTCGAGATCAAACGAAGTTTACCGGTGCTTTAGGGGTCTGCTATATGATATAATAATTGTGTGATGTTGGCATATGATGATCTATTCGGATATTATGAGAACCGAGCAGAGGTAATACTGTGGATTATTACTTCGTATGGGATCCGAAGAAGGCAGGAAGCAACAGTCGAAAACACGGTGTAAGCTTTGAGACGGCTTCTACGGTCTTCCATGATCCGAGAGCATTAAGTATATTTGATGATAAACATAGCATTGAAGAGGATAGGTGGATTACTCTTGGAATGGATAGTTCCGGTGTCTTGACTGTTGTCTGTCATACTTTTGAAGAAGAGGCTGAGGATAGCTATCGGATTCGAGTTTTTTCAGCGAGAAGAGCCACGAGAACGGAAATAGAAGAATATGGAGGATGACTCTATGAAGGAAGAATATGATTTTTCGAAGGGTGAAAGAGGGAAGTTTTATCACAAAAACGTTCGCAATTATCCTCCTATTTATCTCGACGATGAGAATTTTGAATTTGTCG
>JAQVUQ010000367.1 GCA_028699365.1 bacterium
TGTTTCGGCGCGCGGAAATTGGCCAGTACAGGGCCGGTTTAGATCAGAATATATGACCGTTATCTTTTGACCGGAGATTAAGAAAGCAAGTTGAATATAAATAAGCCCCTGGGGGTTAACCCGGGGGCTTTTCTCGTGTAGAATGAGGAACTGTCCTGACCAGACGCACCTCACGTGCACGAGGTATAGCTTGATTCTACGAGATAACAAGACAGATTTCAAGAGCTACAGAGAGAATTCGCAAGAATTCCGTAACAGCCCAAGGCACTGTCCTTTGTGCCATAGGCTCCTGACGCATAACGGCAGCTATCTGCGCAAGATAGTTCTTGCCGTTCTGGGGCCGGGGGTGATGCTGCCGATCTACCGTTACCGCTGCAGGAGTTGCGACCTCAACATCACCGTTCTACCGGGTTTTCTGGTGCCTTACAGGCATTATCTCAAGGTAACTATGGTCGAAACTGTCCGTCTTTACCTATACGAGGTTTTGAGCATGGCGAAGGTATTGCTACACATGCCGGGCATGATGTCCCGGCCGGATGTTTCTCAGCACAGTGATAGAATATATGCTTTCGATCCCCGCACCGTGGGCAACTGGGTGAAGATGTGTTTGAAGAGCCTGGGGATGTTTCGCGAGCACCTGCTGGGAGTAGCCTTGGAGCATCTGCACGGGGATGAGGCCCCGGATGTCATCTATCTTCGCAACAGGCAAGTCTACGGCCAGCTCTACGAACTCTGTTACTTCCGCTTTCTGGCGGGTTTGGACACGGGACCTTCAGAGACGCTGGCATGCCTGTTTTAAAGGCTTTTCGCCCGAGGAGTGTATCCGCTCAGCAGATAAACACAGACCCGATCCCTTTAATCTTGCTCTCAAGGTAATTTCAGAACCCTTTTTCTGTATCTTGAGATCAATTTGCGGTTAAAAAAGCCGAGGGTGATCTTCCGGATTAGCCGACCGGAGCTTGTCACAGAGTTTTTACATCGTCTCTTTGAGCCTTGAAAGGTATTCTTGGGCTGGGCACACAGGGAAACCCTGGTGCATTTAACTCAAAGGCAGGTGTTTACAGTGAATGAAGGTGAGGAAAAGTTGGCCCTGTGCCGCTACGGGGTCATAGCTCCGCTTATCTCCCGTCAACTGACCAAACGGGAAGCGGAGCAGGTAAGGCGGGAGATACTGGAGGGACTACACAGTTTCCCGCAAGGTTACATCAAGGTCAGTGAGAGGAGTCTGCGCCGCTGGGTGCAGATTTACCGTGAGGCGATCAAAGAAGGCGGAAACGGTCTTTATGCTCTGGCCAGACAAAAGCGCAGCGATGCCGGCAGCCCCCGACAGGTACATCCTGAAGTTCTGGAGGCAGCGGCGTTGCTAAAAAAGGAACTGCCTTCCCGCAGCCTTAAGACCATCAGCGCTATGCTGGATGGGAAGGTGAACCCGGTGACCTTAGGTCGGCACTTCAGACAGATGGGCCTGGACAAGCGCAGTTTGAAGAATACCGGCAAAGCTTATCCTCCGCATGAGAGGAAAAGGCGTAATGAAATGTGGCAGGCGGACTTTTCCGACGCAGTCTACCTGCCAGATCCCTGCAATCCCCAAAAGGTGCGCAAATGCTATCTGCATCTCTTCATCGACGATTACAGCCGGTATATCCCTTATGCCGCCTTCTACTTCAGGGAAAATATGCCGGTAATGGAGGACTGCTTTAGAAAGGCTCTGTTGCTTGGCGGCGTGCCTTCTACCGTTTACTGGGATAACGGTTCGGTCTACCGGGCTAAGCAGCTTCAGAGGATCATGGCTCGCCTGGGTGTAGAGGTTATCTTCTCTCGTCCCTTCATGCCGGAAGGTCGCGGCAAGGTAGAGAGGACGTTCAGAACCATCAAGGAATCCTTCTATCCGGAAGCCAGACATGCCGGCATAACTACTCTGGCCGAGTTGAATGAATTCTTCCATGCCTGGCTGAATGAACGTTACCATAAAGTGGTACATAGCTCCACTAAACAGACACCGCTGCAGCGATGGCAGGGCGGACAGAATCAGGTGCGTTGGATAGAAGCCGACAAGGTAGCCGAGATATTCCTGTGGGAAGAAGAGAGAACGGTTACCAAAGGGGGCACGGTCAAACTTTCCGGCAACGAATACCCGGTGGAGGAATACCTGGTCGGTCAAAAGGTAACGGTAATCTTCGACCCCTTTGACTTGACCTCAGTTAAAATCCACCATAAGGAACAGTTCGTTATGACCAGCCGTCCTGACCAGGTGGTGCAGCGCTCCTGGAAAGGCAGGCGGGAGGCGGATCAGCATCCGCTACCTTTAAGATCGTCACAGCAATACAAGAACAAACTGGTAGCTACTCACCAGCAGGGCGATTACAAAATGGCTGTGGCTACAACACTGGACTTCTCCTCTTTGCAGGCACTGGTGGAGCGGTGTCTCTGCCGCAGTCTGAGCGATACGGAGAAAGAGACACTGAGCCGCTTCTTTAACACCTATGCTCCGCTAAGGGGAGACATAGCCCGTCAGGCTCTGGAAATAGCCGTCTCACAGAAAGGCCTGAAGATGCACATTAGCGCTTACCTTGACCGGATCAAATCACTACATCATACAGGAGGACAATGAAAATGCAGACTTACCGTCAATTCTATAACCTTACCCGCCAGCCCTTTACCAAGCAGATTACGCCCCTTTACCGCTACCGGCAACTGGAAGAGTTGCAGAAACACCTATGCGGCCTCTGTGAGGAGGGCGGCATAGGACTGGTATCCGGTCAAGTGGGCATGGGCAAGACCAGCGCCGTTAGAGATTATCTGGGAACTCTGGATGAAAGAGCCTTCCATATCTTCTATTGCGGCAAGACTTACGATGTCAAAGGCATCGTCAAGGAGTTCATTTCCTCTGTAGGAGTAAAGCCGGCTTTCTACAGAAACGACATCTTCCTGCAGACCAGTAATCTGGTGGAAAGGCTCTATGAAGAACACCGCAAACGTTCCATCTTCGTAGTTGATGAAGCGCATCTGCTGGAGGACAAGGCCCTGGAAGAACTGCGCCTCTTGACCAACTTCTGTCAAGACAGTATGGATTACCTGATCCTTATCTTCATCGGGCACCCGGCTATTCGCCAGAAGTTGAGAAGGCCGGCTACAGCGGCTCTGTGGGATCGTGTTACCATGCAGTATTCTCTGGAAGGGCTGAGTATGGATGAAACCCAGGGCTATGTTACCGCACACCTGGAATACGCCGGAGCTTCAGCCGATATCTTCACCTTTGAGGCCATGAGCACTATCTACGAGCACTCCATGGGAGCACCGAGAAAGATAAATCGCATTGCCACCGAATGTCTGAAAAGAGGGGCTGATGCCATGGCCCTGCCCATAGATGTCGATCTGGTCAGACAGGTGGTCAGAGCCAACCCGGTGGAATGAATTCCCTGTAAAAGCTTTAAGCTACTGCACAAGGGAGAGGCAAAGCCTCTCCCTTGCTTATGCCGTCATCTCCCGGCCAAATATTCCAATTCCTAAACGGCCAGGTAGCGTGAGCCGCAACA
>JAQVUQ010000368.1 GCA_028699365.1 bacterium
GCCGGAAAGTTCCGCAAGACCAGGCAGTTCCCGGTTGACAGAGCCATGGGCTTTACCGGAACGATGGCGGCAACGGTGGGCTACAGGGCGTTGTGCGGTGCCAGAGGCTGTATACGTGCCTGTATGATGCATATGGAGGAGAAGAAGAAAATAGAGAACCTTTTCCACAACAAATTCCGCAAGCGGCCGATGTGGAAACTGCCGGGTGCGGCAAAAATTGCCCCCAGGCCGGAGGATCAGGTGGAGTAGAAGTAGATTTAACGAGGCTTATTAAGCGAAGAGTTATGCCATGAAGTATGGTGCTCTTCGCTTTTTACGTTCTAACCGTTTTACCTATTGACAATTGCCATGAAGGTATTATAATAATGCCGCAAATAACGCAACGATATTCAATAATGTGTGATTGTTATGAGTAAAACGGTTCCCATACAATCTATCAAACGTGCTTTGGATCTGCTGGACCTGCTGGCAGAGGAAGGACTCGGAAGAGAAGGGCTGACGTTGCAGACTATAGCCAGGCATCTTAATATAGCTGCACCTACGGCTCACAATATCCTGCGTACCATGTCCGTGTGCGGTTACATCGAACAGGACAGGGAACATCGCTACCGGCTCGGTTCCAAATGCCGGGATATGGTCCGCAGTGTTGCTCTGTCCGGCGCATTGCTGAACCGGGTGTCCGGAATAATCCATTTACTTGCGGAAGAAACCGGAGAAGCCGTGGTTTTGGCTACTTTGGTAAACGGTCGGCGCCGGGTAGTTCTGAGGGCTGCCAGCCATCAATTATTGAGGGTAGATCCCTCGGCAGAGAAGCATAACGCCATGTTCGAGGTGGTGACAGGTCGTGTGCTGGCTGCTTTTGCTTCTCCCGATGAACTGGAGGTTGTCATTGAGGTGAACGGTTTGCCCGGTAAACTTTGGAAGGGAATAAGCGACAGGGAAACGCTGATAAAGGAATTAGGGCTTATCCGTGAGCAGAGGCTGGATGAGGAGTGCTTGACAGAACGAGGTACCGCTTCTTTGTGCGTTCCGGTACTGGATGCAGAGGGCCGTATTCTGGCAGCTATCGGCATACATCTGCCGGCTTTCCGGGCTGGTGAGGAACGTATGATAATTATCCGTGCTGCAACAAAAAAGGCAGCCGAGCGGATTGAAAGCATCTGGAAATAAGAGAAGGAGGGAATCAAATGTCAGTTGCTAAATGTAAGGTAAAAGACAGAACAGCCATGGAGGCTACATCTGCGGAAGGAGCATTGACCGGGAGAATAAAGGATTATGCCTTGTCTGTGCTGGGTGCAGACCTGGTAGGCATAGCCGATATCGAGCGTTTTGCCAATGCGCCGATCATGATGTCGCCGCAAGGCATACTGCCGACAGCCAGGTCGGTAATAGTAATGGCGGTTCATCATCCTGACGCCGCCATAGAGATGGGCGGCAGAGAGCATCCTCAGAAGATGGGACCGTATTCCGTGCAAGGCACCATGAACGCCCGGCTGGATGAGATGTCTTACCGCATGGGGCTCTGGCTGGAGCGAGAGGGTTATGCGGCTGTTCCTATAGTCTCCTCCAATATCTGGCGCTATAACGGGTACAAGAATCTCAAGGAGCAGTTCGCTCCGGATATCAGTCATATGCATGCGGCAGTGGCTGCCGGGCTGGCGGAGTTCGGTTATAACGGTCTGGCCATAACACCTGAATTCGGTGCCCGCCAGCGCTATGTCAGCATCATTACCGAGGCATCGTTGCAGCCGACATCGTTGCTGGAGCCCGGCAGCGTTTGCGATAACTGCATGCTGTGCCGTAAGCACTGCATGAGTGGTGCTCTGTCGAAGGAGATCGACGGCTGGAACGAAGTGAAGATCGAGGATAAGATCTATCGCTATGCTAAGAAGAACCTCTGGCGCTGCTCCTGGGGAGAACATTTTGGTCTGGATTTGGATCTGCCCAAGCCTGACAAGGTGGATGAAGCCATTATTCTGGAGTTGATAGAGAAGCACGGCCTGAGGGGCGGAGAGATGGGCAGTTGCCTGCGTTATTGCCTGCCGGCGGACAAGCGTTACTTTGATCCGGATTACACCAACGCTCCGCGTCGCCGCCGTCGTTCTGCAGATAGTGACAACCCCGGGCGCATGGCAGAAGAGAAGCTTCAAGCCATAGCCTACAGACAGGGTATAGATTATGTGATGGTAGCGCCGGTGGCGGAGTTTGAGGCCCGTGGGGTAGATGTCAAGGCTTTGCTTCCCGATGCCGTTACTGCTGTTACGCTGGTCTTGCACAGTAAACCGCGCCATGATGCCGTTACACCTTTTACACAAGGCTATATGTTAAGAAGCGCTGCCTATGATCTGGTCCGTGAACTCGAACGGATGGGTTACAGTGCCCTTGGCGAGACAGGGATCCCGGAAGATACAGTTAAAGATAGGATCGGCGGCATTCTGCCTGGCAGGGAAGCGGAGACCATGACCATTCTGACCAGCGCCGGATTAAGCCCCACATCCTGGAATATTCCTCCGTTGCCACAGCCTCCGGTATTATCTTCGGCGGAATGGAAACGCAATATCAAAGGCTTGTTGACCGGCCTGGGTGCGGACCTCGTCGGTATATCCCCGGTAAAACGTTTGTCCGATCTGCTTCCGCAACTGGAAGCTGTCTTTGAGGGACAGAGTTATCTGCAGGCCAGAAACAAATCAGAGCGGCGATTCACGCCGTATGATCCCGAGATAACTATCGAAACCGTCCATGTCCGGAAGCCGGATGATCATCTGCCGGGAGCCAGGTCTGTTATAGTGGCGGGGCTGCGCCTTCCGGCGGCTACGGTAGCTCGCACTGCCATGCCTCCGGCTGAAGCGGTCGGCCCGTATGCCTTCGCTCAATATGAGACGATCAAGCTACTCAGCCTGATGGGATATCGTCTGATGCGTATGCTGGAAGACCGAGGCTTCAAGGCAACGATGACTTTCGACCTCTGCGGCACGGGATCGTTTATCAATAATCCACGAGGCGAGCAGCCGGATATCTTCTCCAATCGTTTCGCTGCTGTAGCCGCCGGATTGGGGCATATCGGCAAGGGAGGGTTCATACTAACGCCCGAGTTCGGGCCGAATATCCGTTTCATAGCCATAGTCACGGATGCCGAGATCGAGGCGGATTCCGTGTCCTCCAATACATCTCTAATCAGGGCATGTACCTCGTGCGGCAAGTGTGTGAAGGCATGTCCCACCAGCGCTTCGGGCCGGGAGGTTTCCGTAGAGGTGGACGGCAGCGAGGAAAAATTCCATCTCCTCGATCATAACCGCTGTGACTGGGCCAAGAGATATTCTCTGGTAGACTCGGAAGGGGTGGGGTTTATGGGCTGGAACCTGAAAATACCCGTGCCTGACGAGATAGATGCGGAGAAGCTGGCCGACGGCTTGAAACGGCACCCAGTCATACAGAAGCATCTGACCTGCAATTTCGAAGCATGTGCTCTGGCCAGTCCTTTATCCAGGCAGGCAAATCAAAGAAATTAAATCACATGATGATTGCCTGTTAGTT
>JAQVUQ010000369.1 GCA_028699365.1 bacterium
ATATCTATTGAACTCAACGGATATCCAGCGCAGAATCGAGCGCAGCCCCCGGCTGAGAGAGATACTGAAAGCCGCCAAATGGAAGCGAAGCGAGGTAATTCAGCAGGTATATCTGCTCCTGCTGTCGCGATATCCGACTCCGGAAGAGACGGCTGTGGCTGAGAAATACTACCAGACAGAGGGCCTGGGCTTCAAACCGGCCACGGATGATCTGGTCTGGACGCTGATCAACAGCAAGGAGTTTTTGTACAGGCATTAGTAGTGGATTTAAGAAGGAGAACATGCATGAAAACCCTGAAATCTTTGTGCCTTTGTGCCTTTGTGTCTCTGTGCCTTTTAATACTTACGTGCCACTCATGGGCTGCCGGGGCAGAACCGGCCAAGACTGCGTCTGCACCCGTGCCGGCGCGGGCTAAAGCGGTTATCCAGATCTGGCTCTGGGGCGGACCGTCGCATCTGGATACCTTCGATCCCAAACCCGACGCGGGGCAGGACTACTGCGGCCCGTTCAACAAGACTATTCAGACTAACGTGCCGGGGATAGAGATCAACGAATTCCTGCCCAACCTGGCCAAGATGGCGGATAAATACTCCATTATTCGCAGTATGACGCACGGCATAAACGGCCATGAGACGGCTGCCTATATCATGCAGACCGGTCACAATCAGGGGGAGAGCCTGGTATATCCCAGCGTGGGCGCGGTGGTGGCGCTGCTCAAAGGATACGATCACGGTTATAAGGGGCAGATTCCTCCGTATGTGATACTGACTACCGCCCAGGGCCGGTTTTCCGAGATAGGTTTCCTGGGGTCAAAATACAAGCCGCTGGTTACGGGCGGCGACCCCAATCAGAAACGGTTTGCCGTGGAGGGGATAACAGCGGAAGGCATCTCCGAGCAGCGCCAGCGCGACCGCCGGGCGCTGCTGGGCACGCTGGATACACTGGGCAAGGCTTTGCCTGCCGATCCTGATTTCCAATTGTTCGATCGCGGCCGGGAAAAGGCTTATAGCGTTATCCTGGGTGATACGGCTAAACTATTTGATCTATCTAACGAAAGCGATGAGATGCGCAACAAATACGGTCGCAACAAATTCGGGCAGAGCTGCCTGATGGCCCGGCGGCTGGTGGAAAACGGTGTTTTGTACGTAACCATCAACTATAGCGGGTGGGACAGCCATTCGCGGCATTTCGAAGCCATGCGTCGCAAGCTGCCGGAGTTGGATACCGCCGTAGCCGCGTTGTTACAGGATTTGTCGGATAAGGGTCTTCTGGATACCACTATCGTCTGGCTGGGCGGCGAATTCGGGCGGACCCCTAAAGTCCTCTGGGAAGAGCCGTGGAACGGCGGCCGGAGCCATTACGGCAAGTGTTTCTCTGTTCTGGTTGCCGGCGGCGGTTTCAAGGGAGGACATGTTGTGGGTGCTTCCGATGCCAAAGGTGAAGAGGTAAAGGAGCGTTCCGTATCACCGCAGGATCTGCTGGGCAGCATATACGAATTGCTGGGCATCGATCCCGCCGGCCCATTGCCCGGCCCGCATGGAGCGGATGTCATGATTCTGCCTCCTGATAAAAAGGGCCAGGGTATGGGCCGGCTCAAGGAAATTATGTAGGCAGGAGGATACAGTGAAGAGATTATATTCGTTATTCGTTACTCAGTTATCCAGGCTTGCATTGCCTGCTTACAGCTTCAGACTTCAGACTTCAGACTTCAGCCTGTCCCATATAGCACCTTGGTGCTATATGGGACTCATACTCCTCTGTCCGGCCTTAGCCTGGGGACAGATCGCAACTAATGAACCGTCCATAGGCTATGTCTACCCGGCCGGGGGACGGCAGGGGACTACTATCCGGATCACCGTCGGCGGCCAGAACCTTAGAGGACTCTCCAAAGTATATATTTCCGGAAAGGGAACCAGCGTCTCCAATATCATCTATGTGCCGCCCATGAGCAGGCTGCAATTCCAGGAACTGCAACGCAGAGTTACCGAGATAAGGAATAACCGTCTGGGGCTTCCCAAGGTGGAAGGGGCTGCTCCTGCACCATCGCCCGCGGCTGCACTTACGCCCGCGCCCGCGCTTAATCCGATACTCACTCCATCCCAACTGCAGCCCGGCGAGACGCCCAAGCCGGTAACGCTGCCGGATCATCCGCTGCTCAGGAACCTCGACCAGTTAAGCCTGACGGAATTGAAACAGGTGCTCGATTTTTTTAACCCCAACCGCAAGCAGCAGATCAAACGCTCCATCCAGGAACTGGCCATTGTCGATATCAGTATTGACGCGGATGCGCCTTCCGGCAGCCGGGAGTTGCGGCTGGTAACTCCGACGGGGCTGACCAATCCCCTCTGTTTTCAGGTCGGGACGATGCCGGAAAGCATCGAGAAGGAACCCAACGATGTCGATACATCCGCCATGCAGGCGCTCGATCTGCCGGTGTTGATCAACGGGCAGATCATGCCCGGCGACGTGGATCGCTTCCGCTTCCGGGCCCGGCAGGGCCAGCGTCTGGTCATCGTAGCGCAGGCCCGGCGGCTCATTCCCTATCTGCCCGATGCCGTTCCGGGGTGGTTTCAGGCCGTTCTGGCGTTATACGATGCCGCCGGCAAGGAAGTGGCTTACGTGGACGACTATCTTACCAGTCCGGACCCGGTCGTGTTTTACGATGTGCCGCAGGACGGAGAATATGTGGCTGAGATAAGGGATGCTCTCTATCGCGGCCGTGAGGATTTTGTTTACCGGTTTTCCATTCAAATGCGTAACGCGAATTTCAAAGTCCCGAATAGCGATGAAGCCCGGATTTCCGCGTTGGAAGGCGCTCTTCCCGAGATCGCCGAGCACGAACCCAACGATACGTTTCAAAAGGCACAGCCTGCACCGCTGCCGCAGGTAGTGAGCGGCTGCATCGCCAGGCCGGGCGATATCGACATATATCGTTTTGAAGGTCGCGCGGGTGATGAAATAACGGCGGAAGTTTATGCGCGACGGCTGGATTCTCCACTGGATGCGCTGCTCAGGTTGACGGATGCTTCCGGACGGGTGCTGGCCTGGAGCGACGATGCCGTGGATAAGGGCTCAGGGCTTGTTACACACCATGCGGATTCATATATTCGCTTTAAACTGCCTAAGGCCGGCAGTTATCTGATACAGCTCTCCGATGCGCAGAATCAAGGCGGCAGTGAATATATTTACCGTCTGCGCCTGAGCCCGTTGCGGCCGGATTTTGAGTTGCGCGTAACGCCTTCCGGTATAGCATACCAGCGGGAGGCGCCGTGCCGGTCTGTGTATATGCCTTGCGCCGTGACGGATTCGACGGCGATATCCGGCTTGCTCTCAAAGACGCGCCGGACGGTTTTGCTCTGAGCGGCGGAGTGATTCCCGCCGGCCGGGACATAATCCGCATGACGCTGACGGCGCCTAAGAAGAAGTTGGAAGCTCCTGTCACTCTGCAACTGACGGGTAGCGCCGTTATCGGCGGACGTACCGTCAGCCGCCCGGCAGTGGCTGCCGAAGATATGATGCAGGCCTTCGATTA
>JAQVUQ010000023.1 GCA_028699365.1 bacterium
GTGCACCTCTCCGGCACCGTCGATACTTTTGCCGAGAGGGATGCGGCGGCGGATGACGCCTGGCGGACTTCCGGTGTCCTGGACGTAGCCGATAACATCATCGTAGCTCCTACGATAACCAGAGACGGGCATGTGATCCTGACCGGCAGTGTGATCAGTCTTCAGGATAAGGCACTGGCACGCAGGATTGCCGGGCGCATAAAAGGCGTCAGGGACGTTACCAGCGAGTTGAAGGTAACGCCCGGTATGACCAGAAGCGATGAGGAAATCACCAAAGATGTCCGGGAAGCGTTGAGACGCGACGTCTGGGTAGACGAGAGCAGGGTCAGCGTCGTCGTCAACCGGGGCGTAGTGCACCTCTCCGGCACCGTCGATACTTTTGCCGAGAGGGATGCGGCGGCGGATGACGCCTGGCGGACTTCCGGTGTCCTGGACGTAGCCGATAACATCATCGTAGCTCCTACGATAACCAGAGACGATGCGGATATAGCGGAGGACGTGCGCAGCGACCTGGTAAGAAATATACGGGTGGACCCTTCTAAAATAGACGTGAACGTATCGGGAGGAACGGTTTCTCTTCACGGCAGCGTGGCCACCTACGCCCAGAAATGGATAGCCGACGATGTGGCCTGGTGGACCCCCGGTGTCAGAGAGGTGATAAACGACCTCATTATCGAGGATCAAGGCCCGTATCCTGATTTACCAGAAGGGGAGGCATAGCCTCTAATCGTAACAGATAGTCATTGGCAGCCAGGGCGGCCTTGGCCCCTTCCCCGGCAGCTATGATTATCTGCTTGGGCACCTCGGTGACATCGCCCGCCGCCAGTATGCCGGGCCTGGATGTGTGCCCGAAACAATCTACCAGTATCTCGCCACGAGAGGTAAGGTTAAGCATTTCACCTGCAAATCCACTGCTGGGTGTCCAGCCCACTTCCACGAAAACGCCGTTGACATCCAGCACCTTCCGGCCTTCCGGACCTTCCACCGTTATACTCCGGACCATGGTATCGCCGTCTATCCGCACAACCCCGGTATCGAGCATCAGCCGGAATCTATCCCCGCCCTCGCGCTGCAGACGATCCGTATATACTTTATCGCCGGCAGCCCTGGATGAAGACTCCACCAGCGTTACCTGCGGGCATATCTTTAATAACTGTAAGGCAGCCTGCAGACCGGAGTTGCCTGCACCGATCACGGCTACCGGCAGGCCGGCAAAGAGAGGCGCATCGCATATGGCGCAATATGCCACGCCCCTGCCCTTGAATTGTTCCTCCCCCGGAACGCCCAGCATACGGGGAGATTTGCCGGTGGCGATGATGATCGCTCTGCCCTGGTAAACCTGACCATCGCCGGTATGCACCGAGAAACCCTCACTCTCACTCTCGATTCCGGTGACTTCAGCAAAGACTTGCTTGACAGGAAAGGACTCCATATGTTCCTCGAACTTGCGCATCAGATCCATGCCGGTGATAAGCCTGAAACCCGGGTAATTCTCCACACCGGAGCTCCACAGCGTCTGTCCTCCTACGTCCTTGCTGATCACCAGAACGCTGTATCCCTTGCGCACCGTGTAAATGGCGGCGGTCATACCGGCCGGGCCGGCACCGATGATGATGATATCGTTCATAATAGTCCTCCTGCACGGAGAATGCAGGTAATTAATACCCTGTGCGGGCTGTTCGGAAACATTGCAGCGGATATATCAAAGCGGATACCGGCACACTCTGCCGTCATAGGTGCGCAGCACCAGACCGTCATCCTGGCGAGAGACTACCGGGTCCGGCGCCAGGATAAGCTTGCCCGCACCGCCGGGTGCATCTATCACGTAGGCCGGAACGGCCAGCCCGGAAACGTTCCCGCGCAGATATGAGATTATTTCCAGACCGCGGTCGATGGAAGTCCGGAAATGCCCGGTGCCTCTGACCGGATCAGCCTGATACAGATAGTACGGCTTTACTCTCATAACCAGCAGGCCGCGCAACAGTTCCTCCATGACATAAGGATCGTCGTTGACGCCTTGCAGCAGTACGCTCTGGTTGCCGACAGGTATGCCGGCATCCACCAGACGGGCACAGGCCCGCCGGCTCTCTGGGGTCAGTTCCCTGGGATGGTTGAAATGGGTGTTGAGATAGAGCGGATGATATTTTCTAAGCATCCGCACCAGCTTAGCGGTTATCCGCATCGGCATGACGCATGGAGTTCGGCTGCCGATGCGGATTATCTGCACGTGCTCTATGGCTCTCAGGCCGGACAGGATCTCCTCCAGTTGTTCATCCGCCAGCAGCAGAGGATCTCCACCGGAAAGGATGACGTCCCTTACTTCCGTCCGGCTCTGGATATACTTCAAGCCCTCCCGCAGCAGGCCGTCCGGCATCGGGGCCGGGGTCAACTCTTTACACTTGACAGCGCTGTCAAGTGTAAAGAGTTGACCCCGGCGGCAGCCTACGCGCCGCTTGCGGGTGCAGAAGCGGCAGTAAACGGCACATTGCTCCGACACCAGCCAGAGCACCCGGTCCGGATAACGATGAATCATGTTGGGTAAAGGGCTGTGCCGATCCTCCTGCAGAGGATCTTCTTCTCCGGTATCGTCATCGAGTTCGGCCATATCGGGTACGGCCTGTTTCCATACGGGATCGCCCGGTTCGGAGATAAGATTGAGATAGTAGGGCGTTATCCGCATCGGGTATTTCCGGGCAACCTGTCCGATATGCTCGGAATCCTGCCTGAACCTCCTGGCCAGATCGCCGGGATCTGTCAAGCTGGATTTCAATTGCCGCTCCCATTCAAGCATCGGACTCTTCCTCCCCGACAACTAACGCAGGCGCTATGATAGCTTCAGGCATGCCGTGCACAGCTTTCTTCTCCAGGGAGCAGGCGGTGGACATGATGCCGCCGAGAACAGCCCGACCGTCGATGACGAAATAATACGGACAGAGCCGCACCCTGGCATCCATCCACTTTATGTCGTCATCGGATGAGGAGTAATATGGCAGATTGAAACGCCTTCCCTGATGAAATCGCTGCAGAATATACAGATCCTGCTCCCAGCCGGATGCGGCCTGTTGCAATGCGGCTGTCCATTCGGAAGCGGGCATGTCATGCCCGATGTGCAGGCCGTGACTGCCCCAGGCCAGCGGGGAGAATCCCGACGGCTTCAATACCAGGCGGCGCTCCTTCTGCGAAGCTTCGCCCAGCAGCGCCCAGTCCCCCACCGGGCGATTACCGACGCTCAGCCCGGGTATGACTGCATGGGGCGGAACAGGCCTCCCATCCAGAACCCATCCCTGAGGAACGAGCCTTTTCATCCAATCGTAATCTTCCAGATTGCTGTGCCAGTACCGTTCCAGCAGCGGATGGTGAAGCAGGGCCAACCACAACTTCTCCTCCAGAAAAGCCTTGGGGGGCGGAGTCATGGCTACTCTGCCGGAAGCTGCAGCCTGAATCATATCACTGCCGCCGGATACGTTATCCAGATCGAAGAGTTCGAAGAAACGGTAGATGGAATCGATATGACGCCCGTCCCGAAGCCGGACTTCACCATCGACGATTATATCGTCGGGACGCACGCAAACAGCCTCGCATCCCTTGTCGGCCAAGCGGGAAACCAGGTATTCCATCTCCGGCCGGTAATCCGAGGATTCATCAGACACGACTACGGCCAGCATTCCGTTATCCGGCGCCACGGCTGCTGCAAAGCACCCGGGAATATCGATTTCGGATCTGCCCCATCCGGCTGAGGCGTACGCTTCCGTCATGGCAGACGTCATCCCCATGCCGCCAGGCAGAGAGTCCAGTTCGCAGATTATATATCCATCTTCCGTAAGTATCAGATCGGGCCGGATAACGGCAGGCAGGGATTGGCGCCAGCGTTTGCGGATGCCTTGCCCGATTATCTCTTCCGGCTTGCCTTTATCCGCATATCCGGCAATCCAGGCCGGACCCAGACCGCGGACCGAATCGTAGTAAAGTTTATTGCAGGCCTTATAGAAGGAGAGCAATACCTCCCCCAACGCCTGCAGTTCGCTGTAGAGCCCGGGACTTATGCGGAAAGGCTGCGGCGACACCCTCCAGGGCGCCTCCGGCCGATTCCGGGAGCCATCCGAAACGGATACTCCGTACACCGACGCGCCGGCAATTTCATTATGCAGGTATCGGCCTGTCTCCTTGAGACTGCGCTCTTCGAGCGCGGTTGTCGGTTGTTGGTTGTTGGTTGTTGGTTTCAGGCTTCCCATACACGCTCCGCTATGCGCTCTTCGAGCGCGGTTGTTAGTTGTTGGTTGTTGGTTTCAAGCTTACCATGCACGCCTTGCCCAAGTTCCTGCTTCTTGACTTCCAGCTTCTAATTTCTGTCTTCTGTCTTCTAACTTCTGTCTTCTGTCTTCTGTCTTCTAACTTCCCATACCCCGGTAACCAGCTCAAACTCCTGGCTCCTGGCTCCTAAACATGCAAACGCTCCCAAATACTTAAACAACGGGCTCTAAAACCTTGAACCTGTGAACTATGAACTCTGAACCTGCCTCAATTCTATCTGCAATAATCTCTCCTTGATATGCAGTCCACCGGTGAAGCCGCCCAGATGGCCGTTGGAACGCACTATTCTGTGGCAGGGAATAATCAGAGGCAGCGGATTACGTCCCAGAGCGCCTCCTACGGCCCTGGGGGAACCGCCTGTCCTTTCAGATAGAGCTCCGTAGCTCAAAACCGATCCGTACGGTACCCGCGCCGTCTCTTCCAGCACAGTGCGGGTAAACTTAGTTACGCCATCCAGCCTGACGGGCAGGCAATAGCTCGTTCTATCCCCGTGCAGATACTCCCTTATCTGTTCCGCAGCTTCAAGCAGAAGTTGATCCTCGTCCGCACCGTTTTCATCTGCAAAGGATACCCGCGTGACTGCTCCACCTGAGACGGCGACGCTGATCATACCTGCCTCTGTCGGAAACGATAACACTTTCTCTTCCATCGTTGCCTCCTACCCGAGTATTTTACCATACAGATACGCCGCTCTGTCGGCATCTCTATCGTCAGGCTCCTGATGAGTGTAAGTTGCTGCCAGATATATAGCCGTCAATTCATGCAGCGCGGGAATGACGGTGCCCTGGTCAATCAGGCGTCTGAGATGTTCTCCCGGAGTCTCCCAGGGCTGCCGCCCCATCCCGGTCTCGTTCAGAAAGAGCAGAATGTGAGCGTAAGCCTGATCGATACGCTCCCTGGCCGTGCCGGTAAAAGTCTCCGCCTCAAGCAGCATGGCTTTACGATTCCTGTTTAAGACCAGCCTTCTGAGCAATTGACGGTAGATATGAATCAGACCGACAATGGACAATGTGACGATGATAATCAACAACATGGATATCCAGAGACGCCTGTTCCTGAAGAGCATCTGCACCTTCTTCAGCATCAGCGAACCTGAAGAAGGCAGGCTCGCCCCTCTTCCCGGAGTAGCCTCGAAAACCACCCAACCGTGTCCCGGTATGTTGAGCTCAGCCCAGGCATGGGCATCCCTGAACCTTATCATTGTCCTGCCTTGTGCATCCACTTCCTCCGACAGGTATCCGGTAGCAAAGCGTGACGGTATGCCGTTGATACGAGCCAGAACGGCCATAGCCGTGGCAAAATACTGGCAATGGCCGCGTCCTGATCTAAAGAGAAAATAGTCCACACTCTCGCCTCGCGGCGAGCCCACGTTAAGACTGTATTCATAGTTGGCCAGAAGATATTTCTGTATTGCCCGGGCCTTCTCCAACGGCGTATTCAATCCGGCGGTTATATTTCTACCCAGTTCCATAACCCTGGGAGAGAGCGCCGGCAACTCTCTATAATCGGCAGCAATGACACCTTCAATTGCCGGCTTAGGCTTTTCCCGTTCCGGGATCTCGGAGGGGATCACCGATGTAACCGCATATCGTAAGTTCGGTTTACGCTCGGATTGCAAAACAACCGAATCATACTCGCTCGAATAGGACAGAACAGAATTGATATTGATTGATTTGACGCAATAAGGAACCGGCAAAAGAGGTGAAGGAGGATCGATAAGCTGCATATCGATGGTAAAGCGCCTGCCGGGAAGATCCTCATCCGTAAGCTTGGCTAAACCGGCAGCATTTACAAGTTCGGCGTTACTGAACACTGCCCGCCAGCTCTTTCCATCGTAGCCTTCGTAGCATGTCTCCCGCCAGTAAAAAGATATGTCCGTATCGGCCGTGGCCACCAGGCGGTTGTCATCCAGGCTTGGAACCGGTCCTATAGTGAAAGGGCCGTAGGTCCAACTGTCCGGAGCATTCGTCTTCACTTGAGGTGTGAACCAGTGAATCATGCGCCAGGAGATACGAAAGAACAGCCGATCAAAATAGAGCTGATTATTCCAGATGGATGCTGCCGCCATAGTACAGATCGTTACCATCAGCAGCAGCATCACAGATAATCGCAAATCCATCCTGACACGCCCGGCATGGCCGTGCCGCCTGTGCCTGTCGCCCAGATGAGCTATCTCCAACAGAGCTTCAGAACGCATAACGGCCAACAGCCCGATGATGGAGACTACCATCACGGTGATATTGAAAGAGGACGGGGCGCTTACCGTCAACAGAGCTTCCACCGACAGTGTAGGCACCAGCAGAAGGAAAACATCCTTGTCCCTTATAAGGGTGTAACTGCGTATGACGGCCGCCCACAGATAGACATAGCATAGAATCAGATAGAGTTTGCTCTCCAGAGTCTCAGAACCTATGCCGAATATCTGTTCGAGAGGCAACAGGTCTCTATTGAAGAAGAAGGTATAGGCTAACAGCAGCACCACGCCAAAGCCGACAAAGACAAAGAGCCGTCTGCTGGACAAGCCGTGGTAACGGGTATAAGTGCTGGTAACGAAGCCTGCTACTATTACGACGGGCATTATCCAGACCTGGTTGAACAGCACCAGCGTTCTGTCTACCAGAATAACACCACAAAGAACCGCTATCATGCCCCAGACATACAGAGCCAGAGATCGCCGGACGGGATGTTCTTCCCAGGCGCTCTTCGAGCGTGTTGTTGGTTGTTGATTGTTGGTTGTTGGCTTCAAGCTCCCTTGCACGCTCCGCCCTAACTTCTATCTTTTATCTTCTGTCTTCTGTCTTCTGTTTTACCATACCCCAGTGACCAGCCAAAACTCCTGGCTCCTGGCTCCTGAACTTGCAAACACAGCCTAATACATAAATAACGACCCTAAACTCTTGACCCCTGAACCGTCGATTTCGATATGCGGCTCAACGCTTCGGCCATATCATCGCCGCTCTTTATATCTACCGGACCCAGCCCGGCTCTTTCCAGTCTGCTGAATTGTTCCTGCCTGACGGCAATATACCTCTTGCGCCGGCCTGCCCTGATCTTTTTTCCATAAGTTGATGCATCGGGACTGATCAGGAAAGAGAACACCTTTCGGGCGCTTGCCGTTATCATGCTGTCAGCCAGCAGCGGGTCCGGATCAGACGAGACGATATATACGCTGGCGCCCGGTTCGCTTTCCAGGATATCCCTGGTCAGCACTTCGGATAAAGGTTTTCCCTGCCCGCCTTTAAGCGCTGCCAATAGGGCCAGAATGTCGTAGATGTAATGCCGGTTTACTAATACCGGAGCACCGTTGCCGTCCCCGTTGATCTGGAAGTAGAGCCTTATCTTGCCTTTAAGCAACGAAACAGCCAGGCTTATTGCCGCTATGACCGCATCTTCCAGAACCGCCTCCAGTCCGAAGCCCGACGAACAGGTGGAACGGGCGTCAAGAAGAATAATCGCGGTAGGCACGGCGTCACGCTCAAATTCCTTGACAAAGAGCTTTCCTTCACGGGCGGTAGCTCTCCAGTGAATGCGCTTGAGATCGTCCCCCTGATGATAATCCCTCAGACCGGCAAAGGTTTCCCTGCCTTCCGGCGCCAGCCTCGAAAGATTATCGCCTATTCTCCTGCTGTATCTTGCGCTGGGAGCAGGGATTGTTATCGACACAGGCGCAGGATAGACCGTAATCGATCCTGCCGGCAAAGCGCTGTGCCTCATCTGAAGAATGCCCAGCGGATCGACGGCTTCAATGCAGAGACGATCATCGGCATAGATCCCCCGTCGCGCCATGACGATCTGATAATCCACATCCAGCGTTTCATGCGGGGCAAGATCGTCTACTATCAGCAGAGCCTCCGGCGCACCGGATAAAACCGGCAATTGATCCCTGAGCATCAGCCGCGGAATTATCCTGCCGGTTTCATTTCTTATTCTTGCTGAAAGCGTGATTTCTTCCCCGGCGAAAAAACCACCCTCGAGCGGAATGCGCGTCACCCTTACACCCTTCAGCACAAGATATGAGTAGAGACAGGATGCAGCCGCCAGGCTAAGCATGCAAGTGGATACATAGTAAATGGGCTTCACCTGGTTGATAGAGGCTATCAGAAAGAAGGCAACACTCAAGAGTATATATATTGTTCCCCTGCGAGTGGGCCTCAACCCTTATCACCACCGTCGACAGGTATCTCTTCCAGCAGGCGTTCTATGATTCTGCGCCCGTCAATTCCGTGCAGCGCCACTTCCGGACGCAGTATCAGGCGATGAGACAGGACATCGGCAGCCATAGCCTTTATATCATCCGGCAGAACGTAATCCCTTCCGCTGATAGCAGCCAGCGCCTGGGCAGAGCGATAAAGCGATATGGAGCCTCTGGGAGATGCCCCCAGGTAAACATCCTTCTCTTTACGTGTAGCCCTCACCAGCCTAAGAATATAGGCTCTGGCGGCATCGCTGACCGTTATTTCGTGAATATACCCACCGATGGACTGTATATCTTCCGGTCCTACAACTCTCTTTGCCGTCTTAAAGCCTGCTTCTCCGCCCTGGCTGCGTAATATGGCATCCTCGACATCGGCTTCGGGATAACCGAGTGAGAGGCACATCTGAAATCTATCCAATTGAGCTTCCGGCAAAGGATACGTTCCCTCATACTCCACCGGGTTCTGCGTGCCTATGACAAAGAACGGGCTGGGCATAGGATAGGTTCTGCCCTCGGCCGACACCTGGCGCTCCTCCATGCACTCCAGCAAACTGGATTGGGTCTTGGGGCTGGAGCGGTTGATTTCATCCGCCAGCAGTATATTGGTAAAAACAGGGCCGGGCTGAAACTCGAAGCTACGCTCTCCCTGATTGTAGATCACCGATCCCGTAATATCGGAGGGCACAAGGTCAGGCGTAAACTGCACACGCTTGAAATCGCATCCCGTAACCAGACCGAAAGCCTTGGCCAGGACGGTCTTGCCGACTCCCGGCACATCTTCAAGAAGCAGGTGACCACCGCTCAACATGGCAGCCAGAGCATGCTCCAGAACCCGCCGTTTGCCGATAATAATCTTTTCCATCTCCGATAATACATCCGATATGGCAATCGTTGTCTCTTCAAGTGTCATGTATTGTCCCCTCTGTCAGGCACAAAGGCACTAAGGCACAAAGGCACAAAGTTCTTTAGCCCGTTATTTCTGCTTTATCTTTGAGATTAAGCTACTTAACATACGCTCTATCTCTCTACTCGTTTCATAAAGAGTATCATAATCCTCATAAGATCCCGGTAGTTTCTCAAATCAACCTCCTATTCCCAGCTTGTGAATGCGCTTAGGCCCTTTGTGCCTCTGTGCCTCTGTGCCTTTGTGCCTGACTTACAAATGGTCCCCAGCCAGAGTTATGGCCTGAAGTAATCAAGCCTGTCCTCCCGGCCCATTACGATGAGAATATCGCCCTCTTCCAGGCGGTCCGTACCGCCGGGAGATACGATAAGATCATTACCTCTCTTTATCACCAGTATATTTATACCCATCCTGGTCCGCAGGCACATCTCGGCCAGGGTCTTTCCAAAGAGCTTGGCCGGCGTCGTCACCTCGACTATACTGTAATCCGTAGTAAGAGGAATATAATCGACGATCGTCTGAGACATCAGGCCGTGAGCCACCTTGACGCCCATATCGCGCTCAGGGAATACGACTCTGTCGGCCCCCACCTTCATCAGAACATTGCTCTGGGTATCGCTGAGAGCTTTGGCCACGACATACCTGGCACCCAATTGCTTCAGGTTCAGGGTAATGATAATGCTGTCTTCCAGGTCGGAGCCTCGTCCTACGATAACCACATCGAAATTGGTCACTCCCAGACTCCGCAAAGCCTCCATATCGGTGGCATCCATCTGAACTATATGCGTAACGCTATCCATCATATTGCGGACGATTTCCATATTGGTATCTACGCCAAGCACTTCATGTCCCATGCCGTATAATGTCCTGGCCACACTGGCGCCGAAAAAACCCAGACCTATTACCAGAAAACTCTTCTTTTCCATAATCTTCCACTCACCCTATCGATATTCTTTCTTCAGGATACGATATCACCGTGCTTTGTTTCCGCTGCGCCAGAGCAGCGGCAAACGTCAGCGGCCCCACCCTCCCGGCAAACATGACGAACGGAATTATCATCTTCCCGACAACGGAAAGCGCCGGCGTAATACCTGTACTCAATCCGACGGTGCCGAAGGCCGAAACCACCTCAAAGAGCACCTGCATGAACTCCTTACCCTCGGTTATTTCCAGAATCATCGTTGCCACTATCACCAGAAATAGCGCAAGCATGGCCACCGCCAGAGCACGCAGCGCCAGGTCGAAGGGAATGCGCCTGCCACTGACGTTTATCTCCTCATGGCCGGTTATTACTGAACGCGCACTGATGAAAAGCACAGCAAAGGTAGTTGTCTTTATGCCGCCGCCCGTTCCCCCCGGAGATGCCCCTATGAACATCAAAATCACGGTCAGCAACAACGTCGCCCCGTGCATATCCCCGATACTGATCGTATTGAAACCGGCCGTTCTGGGCGACACCGCCTGAAAGAAAGCCGCCAATATCTTATGCAGCAGCGGCAGCTTACCTAAAGTGGCCGGGTTACCGTATTCCAGCAGAAACACGGCCAGGGTACCCACCGCTATAAGCACGCCGGTGGCAATAAGCACTACCCTGGTATGCAGAAGCAGCCGGGGACGACGATGCGTCTGCGCATCGTATAGATCGGCGATAACCATGAAACCGATGCCTCCAAGAATTATCAAACCGGAAACAACTATATTGACCAGAGGATCACCGACAAAAGACGTGAAGCCGCTGAAAGGACCTGTATAGGGGCCGAAGATATCGAAGCCTGCGTTGCAGAAAGCGGAAACTGCATGAAATATGGACAGATACAGGCCACGCCAGAATCCGTATAGAGATCCAAATCTGGCAAACAGCAGCAACGCCCCCACGCCTTCTATGACCAGGGTCATCCTGACCACATATTTCACCAGTTTGACCATGCCCTGCAATGAGAGCTGACCCAGGGATTCCCGGATAAGCAATCTCTCTCTGAGTCCGATCCTCCGTCCCAGAAAGGCGAAGATGATGGTGGACATGGTCATGAAGCCCAATCCACCTATCTGTATCAGCGCCAGTATGATCAATTGCCCAAACAGAGTAAAGGTAGTGCCCGTATCCACCACTACCAGTCCCGTAACGCAGACGGCGGAATTAGCCGTGAAAAGTGCATCCAACGGAGACAGCGTCTTCCCATCCTGGAGCATAACCGGCAAGGAGAGCAGGAAAGCTCCAATAATGATCACCAGAAGGAAGCCCAGCACCATCACCTGCGGCGGCGTCAAACTGTATCTGCTTTTAACGTTATTGCCAGACATCAAATCTCCGTTACTCTGCTGAAGTATAATCTAAAGGCCATGGTACAGGCTATCGGACCGACGATATACGCTTCAGATCCTTAAAAAATATTCTTGCTCCATTATCATGCGGAGCATTTTTCGACAGAAAACCGGCCTCCTCTTCGGCCAAAGCCATGTTGCCGGCATTAAGCCCGGCTGTGCCCCTCAGAACATGCGCTCTTATATATCCGGGGCTTACATAAACAGCCCTCTCCAGAAGAGTGAGCGCCTGTCCATACTCGCCACGCTGCATCAGCATTGCAGCGAGATTGGCAAGATTGACGGCATAATTAGGATCCTGAGATACGCTTTGCACATAATACTCCATAGCTTTATCATAATCACCCAACCGGTGGTAACATACCGCCGTCAGATTGAGAAGGGATTCGGAATTATCATAGTTGACCTGAGCCCGCCCGGCATATTTTACAGCCGATCTGAGCAATTCGTCCCTCTCGCCGCCGGCTCTCAACCCGGCCAGATTATAGCTGTATTGGCTGAGAGAATACCAGCCCCGGCCATAAGACGGCAAGTACTCCATAGCCTGCTTGCCATACTGCAAGGCATTTTCATAGCGAAGCATCGCCGTTTCGTTTTCAGCCAGCTTGATATACCTGGAACACATATAGGTCCTGTAAACGGAAACACCGTTGAAAGAGATATAAGCGATCAACAGGAAGATAAGCGCCAGGCCGGATAAGTCGGCGAACAACCGCCGCCACGGCATGCCGGCAGCTTCTACATCATCGTCCGGCAGCGTAGAGCCGTCCTGAACCCGGCGCATGATCTCGACCAGCCCCAGAAAGAGATAGAAGTAGACGTAAGTGGGCAGGATATCGAAATTCGTCAGATTATGAGCCATTACGGCAGCAAAAGACGCTCCCAGAGCCGTCGCCAGAGCGGTATATCCCGGCGACGGGCGTTCTGCAACCATTTTCAGAATATACCCGGCTGCAAGAAGGATTATGGCTGCATAGACAGCCAGTCCGATAATACCGTAATTCGCCAGAAAAGCCAGGTAATTATTATGCGGGTTATCGTAATTCAGTCCCTGTTCCAGCCTGGCAAGCTGTGCTGATTTCAACGGTGTAAAAGCCACTCTGAAAGCCTCATGACCGGATCCCACGACAGGCGATTGCTTCACCAGAGAGAGCGTATCCCTCCACAGCAGAAGCCTGACCTTGCCGCTAAACGGATCGGAAGCACGCTCTATCAGACCGTCCTTCAAGCCCAGGGCCCACAAAGAAGCTACGACCGTGATCACCAGAACAAGGGTTACGGCGGCAATCCTGATCCATAAGAGCCGTCTGCCTGAACGCTCGACTGCACCTCTGATATACAGAATGGAGAACACCACCATGCCGGCAACGACACCCAGCCAGGCACCTCTGGTGTAAGTGAGAATTATAGCCAGTAGAGTTATCATGAACATACTCGCATAAGCGATCTTGCCGGCATTACGTTTTGTGTAAA
Source organism: bacterium (assembly GCA_028699365.1). Lineage (GTDB taxonomy): Bacteria > UBP13 > UBA5359 > UBA5359 > UBA5359 > UBA5359. The sequence goes on from JAQVUQ010000023.1 coordinate 13,206, forward strand.
GGAACAGTCCTGCATTCATGAACAGAGGATATAGCAGCAGGTTGGCCAGAAATTCCGGGTTGCCCATAGTGGAGTAAATCCTATCGCCGAAGGAAGCAACAAAACCTACCTGTGCAGGCATGAATTTCTGTAATATCCCGTATAGAGAAACCACCGTGCCTGTCACGACAAAGACTTTAATGATCCCGACAGCCTGTTCCATTCTGTAAGCAGAGCCGGTAATTACCCAATAAAGAGCTATGAGACTGATCATGGTCAGCGTGCCGATACCCCTGGCACCACTGCCGTACCAGGAAACATGGGGATTAACAGACAGGATGGTGGATAAGATAACGCTTCCTATCTGCAGCAACAGGAGAATCGACATGGGTGATTTCAACAGCTTAAACGGATCACCCTCCGTATATAACCGGGAACGAAGAAAGAATAACACCACCGTAAATGATGCCGCCGGAGAAAAAAGCCCCCAGAACAACAGCAGCTTAGGTATCTGGTAATTGCCCAGCAATCCTTTCGAATATACCAATGGAATACCTATTATCAGCAGATAAAGAGAGCAGACGACCCACCGGCTAAATGTGCCCGGTTTCAACAATGTATCCATGGGATACAACCGCCCCCGAACAGCAAGAATTATATCTAAAATCTTTATCAAAGCAGAAGATCAACCGTTCTTCCTCGTTTCTCTGAGAACATCCTGCGTGCCGCTGCCGCTGAATATACCCCGCATATTCAGATCGAACTCTTTGGGGTTATCCGCCTTGGACAACGCTTCCTCATAAGTAACGATCTCCTGCCCGCAGAGTTCCACCAGAGACTGATTCAGCGTATGCATACCATGAAAAGCGCCCTTCTGTATCTCTCCGTATATAGTCCTGGCGGATGCTTCCTCAAGTATCATCTCTCTGATCGTGGGTGAAGCTATGAGTATCTCCGTAGCCGGAGCGCGTCCGCTGCCGTCCTTCCT
>JAQVUQ010000370.1 GCA_028699365.1 bacterium
GGTAGCCCAGCCTATCGATGGCCTTTGCCAGTGGCTCTAATTTTTCTGAGACAATTAGCAGTTCCGGCCTTAGGTATAAATCGAGATCATTGGTAGAGCGCGCCTCAGGCCATTCTTCAAGCAGTGTTCTTGTACCCAGCGAACGCACGTGTTCAGCCCTGAGATATATGCCGTACCCTCCGCCAACAATAAGCTTCACATCTGTGCCATGCACTTCATGAAGCAAGTCAAGCAACGCGGTCTGGAGATCATATATCATGGTTACTGTTGCTCCTGTAACAGACTTTTCATAATGAACGACTTGACTTGCTCCGCTGTTTCCTGGTCCCGCTTGTCTCCGGCCATTAACTCCAGGTAGACTTGTACGGGAGATGCCCACCAGAAATTTTGTTGCTCCCGAGCATCAAAGAAAAGCGTCTCGTCTTCTGTTTCAACAAGCTCCAGATTCGGAAAACGATCCGTCTGGCTTCCGGGTATCTTTTCAATTATCCTTTCAATACGTGGACAATATACTGATAATATTCCATTTCGCTGCATCACCGCATATTGTGCAACAGAGGATGTGCCGGTAGCTACAATGGGCAATCCATCTCTCTGTGATAATCTCCAAAGCATTTTTGTTATCGATTCGTTTTTATCCGATATTTTTAAACGTATCTTCTTCCTGGCTATTGCAGAAGAGTAGGATTCTCTCAGCTTATCCAGGAGCTTATCAGCCTGCATAAGACGAATACCGTTTTTGCGTTCAACAATCAGATCATCTTCCAGTGTTTTCAGCGACTTCGATACCGTAGAAAGGCTCATGGGGATTTTGTCCCAGCGGTTTACCAGCATATTTAACCGGTTTACCTTTTCACGAATCTCCTGAACGGTTTCATAACCGGGGTGAGCGAGAAAAGCCCTGCCAACCATCGAACTGTTTTTCTGATAGATATTCTTTATCGGAGCAGAGCAAGGAAACCGGTTCTTACCTCCGCTGCGATATACAGCGAGCAAGTCGGGGACAATAACCACTCCGTTGCCGCACAGATCGATACCACTGATCCCTTCACGCTCCAACTCCCGCAATTGTTTATCGTTAAGAAAAGGCATGATGAGCATTAACCCGAAGCTTTGATAATAAGGCGATAGAAATTTCAGTTGATTGAGAGCAGATTGGAAGGCTTTGGGAGTTGAAAGCGACTTGAATTCCACAATGAACTTTGCCTTCTTCTCCCCCCATGACACCTCAATCATTGCATCTGCACAATATTTTTCTCCGCTGCAGGGCTTAGTCTGCAACATGTCAACAGCCAAGGGAGGAAACGAAAGCTGCCCTCTTTCTATCCGCTCAATGATTTCTTTCTCAGTCGGCATTTTCCTGATCCTCTTTGTTTTCTTAAACAAGAATATACACCAATACAGGAAAATATGCAACTACAATTTAAAAAACAAAGCGCCTTAGGCCCCTTTTATCCGATCTTTCCCTTTTGCTGTCAGGCTATATTTTGCAACCGGCTATTGGGTTTCTTTTGATGAAGCAAGGAGCCAGATAGAGCCGGAAGAACACGTTTTGACCGGGCTCCTGACTGGGCCCCCAACCGGGCCCCTGACCGGGCCTCAGATTCGAGCCGTGATTGAACAATCTCAATCTCTGCGGCAGTGTTTGTCCCGAATTCGGGAACGCTGATCTCCATCGTCTTCACTTTATGTTCATCAGCGTTCATTCGTGGTTCAACCTTCGGTGACATCCGTACATATTTCGCCTCAGCGATATACACTGTCACGGTTGCCACATGATATTACTTGCCTTTCTCGTCTACTGATAACCTATAGCTTTCGTTTGTATTTACTCAGAAGGTCCAACGGTACCGGCATGTGTCATTCTTCACAGCAGATACCGTCCGGAGATCGCCGTCCCCAAAGCCTTGAATCTATCAGCTATCTTCTGTAAATCATTCCAGCCTTTGCCGGGGCCTTGCCACCACCTGTAAGATGCCGAAGTCCCCTCGGCACTCAGGTGCAGCTCATAGGAAACGCCGTCAAGCTTTATTATACCAGCGTCAGTAGATTCAAGCGGTATATTCCTTATGAGCTGAAATATGTCCTGCAACTCCACGGCAGGAATAACGCGCCTGTAATTCTGCTCACCGATCTCAACTGAGCACATAAACCTCTCAGAGGGCGTCGATAAAGAATAATAATCGTAAAGGCGTATAGTAACCTCGGATGCCTGGGAATGCATTTTAAAAACGATCTCCATAGCGAGCCCTCCCCTGATATGTTAAGCTATCACCAACTGATACTGCCCATGTTCGGATTGTCCAGTTTGTATCCAGTTTATTGTTAATGGAACGCCCCCCATACCATTTTTACTTGTACCAGGTTATTATAAAATGAAAGGACTTCCTAAGTTCAAGTTCATCCTCATTCCTGAGGTATTACATCAGGCCTTAACATAACGATTTTTCCGTTTGTAGTCGGTTTTGTTTTCAACGTGTCTGTCGGGAGATTCAGTAATGTTTCCACTTCGTCACTTGACATTGCCAGCCCTTCAGATGCAAGCTCTTTCATAAACTCAGAAGACGTGAACACATTGTTCAACAAGAGAACATCCACGGCGTCACTAAGTAAGGAAGGTTTTGCTGTTTTTAGGATATTATCCAAGGGCTCAGATTTACGCCAGTTGTTTTTCTGCATGATACGGATCATGTATTGATATTGGTTTTGAGTGATGGCCCCCAAATCACAACTCCTATACAGCATAGCGGCTATTGATACTTTCCACTTCCTTTTCAGTTGCTTATAATAATCAAGATCGGTTGGATATGCTGAAACATCTCGCAAGAATGAAACCTCCGGCATTAAAAATGACGACGCAAATTCATTGGCCTCTTTTTCTTTATCTTTAAATTGCTCGCGAGACAATACCTCTACATCTTCGGTCCATTCATGTAATATGATGTGTCCAAGCTCATGAGCTATATCAAAGTGTGTTCTTGCTGCAGTATCTTTATTCTCGGACAGCGCCACGAGAAAAATCTCCCGATCATTAATCTCCATTCGCTGACTAAAAGCGTCAATGTCGTCCGTTGATGTTGGAAACATTGTAACAATAATACCGTTTTCCTCAAGGAGCCGTACCACATCCGTCAATGGCTCATTATTTAATCTCCAAAACTCTCTTAGTGAATATGCCGCCTCCGTAGGCGAGGCATAGGCTTTCAGCTCCGGCAAGTTCAATGCAGGGAATTCAACGTATTCTTTAAGAATGGAATAAATTACCGCTAAGTGCTCCATTTTTATCGTTTGCTCTAGGCGGTATTTTTTATTGGTTTTCAGCAGTGATCTAAAGTAGGTTGAGCCTGACTTAATATTAAAAGTTTTCGACTGAATAAAATACTCATATGGAAAACCCAATTCTTGCGATAACACCAAAATTTTATCAAAGGGAGTATCGGTTTTATTGTTTTCATATTGAGATATTGTTTGTTTGCTGACACCCAATTTCCCAGCCAATTCCTCAATGGTCATTCCACGATAT
>JAQVUQ010000371.1 GCA_028699365.1 bacterium
TGGAGGAGAGCTGTGAGTGAGGTAAGGATAGGCATAATAGGGCTTGGAGGCATGGGTCAAAACCATGCCGGTAAATTAACAGGCGGAGAGATAAAAAGGTGCAGATTGACGGCGGTTTGTGATGTCAATGAGGGCTCACTGGCCAAATTCGACGGGTTAAAGCGTTTTACCGACAGCCATGAGATGATAACCTCCGGAGAAGTTGATGCTGTTCTTATAGCCACGCCTCAGTACTTTCATACTGAAGCCGGCATAGACGCCCTGGAGAACGGGTTGCACGTATTGGTGGAAAAGCCCATCTCCGTTCATAAGTCCGATGCCGAAAGGCTGATGGCCGCTCACAGGAACAAAGATCAGGTCTTTGCCGCCATGTTCAACCAGCGGACCAATCCCTGTTACAGGAAGATAAAGCAGCTTATAGACGGCGGAGAGTTGGGAGAGATAGCCAGGGTCAACTGGATAGTGACGGACTGGTACAGGACAGATGCCTACTATGCCGGCGGCGGGTGGCGAGCCACCTGGAAGGGGGAAGGCGGCGGCGTGCTGCTCAATCAATGCCCCCATCAATTGGATCTGCTGCAATGGCTGTGCGGTATGCCGGCCAAGGTACACGGTTTCTGCGGTCTGGGCAGATGGCATGATATAGAGGTGGAGGATCAGGTGACGGCCTACCTGGAATACGATAACGGAGCCGGCGGCGTCTTCGTGACCACCACCGGTGAGGCCCCCGGCACTAACAGACTGGAGATAGCCGGAGAGATGGGCAAGGTAGTGGTGGAAGGCGGCAAGCTTGCCTTTATCCGCAACGAGAAGTCCGCTATAGAGTGCAGCCGAACTGCCGTTCTTGGCTTTGCCAGGCCCGAGGTGTGGAACATCGACATACCGGTAGAGGGATCAGGCGGCCAGCATGCGGAGATCATGCAGAATTTCGTCGATGCCGTGCTGGACGGTACCCCGCTGATAGCTCCGGCCGAGGAAGGCATCAAGTCCGTGGAATTGGCTAACGCCATCCTCTACTCATCATTAAAATCAAAGACGGTGGAACTGCCGCTGGACGGCGCGGAGTATGAGACGGAATTGCAGCGGCTGATAGCTGAATCCAGGCATGAGAAGAAGGTAGTTGAGAAGCCTGATGAGGATATGAATAAATCTTTCTGAAAGTGCAAAGGAGAGTAAAAGATGTATCTGACAGGATTTGCCGATGAAGCGGCAACGAGCATAGAAGGACAGATAAGAGCCACCCGGGAACTGGGATGGGAGTATATAGAATCCAGGAACATAGACGGCGCCAATATTCATGACCTGCCCGACGATAAATTTGAAGAAGTATGCGTGAAGCTGGAGGAGGCCGGAGTGAAGATAAACTGCTTCGGTTCGGCCATAGCCAACTGGGGCAAGAAGATTGATAAGCCCTTCGATACTTCATTGGAAGAAACAAAGAGAGCTATCCCCAGAATGCAGAAGCTGGGAACGAAGCTTGTCAGGATAATGAGTTTTGCCGTGCTGCCGGACAGAAGCCCCGAGGACCAGATGGAAGAAGAGAGGTTCAGGCGGGTGAGCATACTGCACCGGATGTTTGCCGATGCCGGTATGCAGGCGGTGCATGAGAACTGCATGAACTACGGCGGCATGGGGTGGACCTATACCCTGAGGCTGCTGGAGAACGTGCCCGGCCTGAAGCTGGTCTTCGATACCGGCAACCCCGTCTTCACCGATGACAGGACCAAGCCGGAGCCTTATCCCAAGCAGTCGGCCTGGGAGTTCTACAGCCACGTTAAAGAGCACGTAGCCTACGTCCATATCAAGGACGGCATCTGGAACGCGACGGAAGGGAAAACCGATTTCACCTTTCCCGGCGAGGGCGACGGTGATGTCAGGCGCATAGTCAAAGATCTGCTGGCCCGCGGCTATGACGGAGGCATCTCCATAGAGCCGCATCTGGCGGTGGTTTACCATGACGAAAGCGTGCAGTCTCCGGAGGAGATAAAACACGCCAACTATGTGGAATACGGCCGCAGAATGATGCGCCTGATCAGCGAAGCTTAGGAGTAAAAGAACTTCTGCAGCCGCACGAAGACCTCGTGATCGGCGCCGTGTCTTTCTACGTTAAGCACGTCTTCCAGCTTCAGCATCTGTTTGATCATCTGCTCCAGCCGCTGATCCTCATCCACCAGCAGCCAGATGCGGCTGCGGCTGCCGTCGTCTACCGGCAGGCAGAGTATACCGTTCACGTTATAGGCCCGGCGGGCGAAGAGCCCGCAGATATGCGACATGACCCCCGGATGATTGTTCACCATCAGTTCCAGGACGGTATACTGCTCCCGGAAAGGTAGAGTACACGGGCGCTCACAAGTTGCTTCAGCCATTAGCTTAACCTCCTATCATATCTATGTTGGCGCCTCCGGGAGGCACCATGGGGTAGACTCTCTCATCCGCACTTATGGGAGCGTGGATCAGGCACGGGCCCGGCTCCCTCAATGCACCGGCCAGTGCCGCAGCCGGATCAGCGGCGTTACCAAGGCTGACCGCTCTCATGCCGAAGCCCTCGGCTATTTTGACAAAGTCGGGCCGGTAGCTGTAATCGCAAGCGAAGAAGCGCCCGCCAAAGAAGAGGTCCTGCTGCTGGCGTACCAGCCCCAGGGCGTTGTTGTCCAGCAGGACGATCTTGACGTTGACGTTCTCCTCCACAGCCGTGGCCAGTTCCTGAATGTTCATCATCAGGCTGCCGTCGCCGCTGAAGCAGACCACGGTGCGTTCGGGCAGAGCCAGAGCCGCGCCGATGGCTGCCGGCAGGCCGAAGCCCATGGTTCCCAGGCCGCCTGAGGTCAGCCAGCAGCGTGAACGCTGCAGCGGATAGGCCTGGGCCGTCCACATCTGGTGCTGTCCTACGTCGGTAGTGATAATGGCATCATCGTTCAGCAGTGCCGCCGTTTGGGTTATCAAACCGTAAGGTGTGCCCAGGTCGCCCACGCCCGGCATCTGCAAGGGATAGTTATTCTTCAAATCTTCGATATGACCAAGCCATTCCCGGCGCGGGTTGCCGGCCACCAGCGGCAGCAGGGCATCCAGCACCTGGCCGGCATCGCCGGTAATGCCTGTGTGAGCCGCTTTGAGCTTGCCGATTTCAGCCGGATCTATATCGATGTGAATAACGGCTGCCTTGGGGCAGAACTGCTCAACCCTACCGGTGGCCCGGTCGTCGAAGCGCACGCCCACGGCGATCAGCAGATCGCACTCTTCCAGAGCCAGGTTGGTATAGCGGGCGGCATGCATGCCCAGCATACCCATGAAGAGCGGGTGATCGGCAGGCATGGCGCCAAGGCCCATCAGGGTGGCGGTTGCCGGCAGCCCGGCTCTCTCCGCCAGTTGCACTGTTTTACCTCCGGCTTCCGAGTGGATTATACCGCCGCCAAGATAGAGGACAGGCTTGCGGGCAGCATTGATCATCTTTGCCGCCTGCTCCACATCATGCAGTTCGAATTGCGGCAGCGGATCCGGCCGGCCGGGCTCGGGC
>JAQVUQ010000024.1 GCA_028699365.1 bacterium
GCTTACGGAACATCTCCACTCCCGTTACCACCGTCTTGCGGCTCTGCGGCGCCAGGCCCACTATCTCCATCTCTTCGCCCACTTTGACCTTGCCCCGCTCTACTCTGCCTGTTACTACCGTCCCGCGTCCCGTTATGCTGAATACATCCTCTATCGGCATCAGGAACGGCTTGTCTATATCTCTCTCCGGTGTCGGTATGTAGCTGTCAAGCGCTGCCAGCAGCTTCCATATCGGCCCGCACCACTCGCACTCTTCCTTACCGCAGCCGCACTCCAGCGCCTTCAGCGCCGATCCCGCCACTATCGGCGTATCGTCTCCCGGAAACTCGTAGCTGCTCAGCAGATCTCTTATCTCGATCTCCACCAGCTCCAGCAGTTCCGGATCGTCTACCATATCCGCCTTGTTCATGAACACTACGATATACGGCACCCCTACCTGTCTGGCCAGCAGTATGTGCTCTCTCGTCTGCGGCATCGGTCCGTCTGCTGCCGAGACCACCAGGATGGCTCCGTCCATCTGCGCCGCTCCCGTGATCATGTTCTTGATATAATCGGCATGTCCCGGACAGTCTACGTGCGCATAGTGCTTGGTCTCCGTCTCATACTCCACATGCGCCGTGGCTATGGTTATTCCTCTGGCTCTCTCCTCCGGTGCGTTATCGATCTCGTCATAGCTCTTGAACGAGGCCTGCCCTATGTTGCTCAGCGTCTTGGTGATCGCTGCCGTCAACGTCGTCTTTCCGTGATCCACGTGTCCGATCGTCCCTACGTTGACGTGCGGCTTCGTCCTCTCATACTTTGCCTTTGCCATTCCTTCCGTCTCCTCTCATCAAACTTTTATAGAGGTGGAGCCCACGACCGGGATTGAACCGGTGACCTTATCCTTACCAAGGATACGCTCTACCTACTGAGCTACGTGGGCGAATAAACAAAAAATGGTGGAGGGGGGAGGATTTGAACCTCCGAAGGCGTAGCCAACAGATTTACAGTCTGCCCCCTTTGACCTGACTCGGGAACCCCTCCACGCCGCTAAGCCGTGACAGCCGGGTTATGACCCGACCGGCGTAACAAAGGAATTTTACATAATCCGCATTCTTTTGTCAAGCTGAACTCGGATCATCCTGCAGCGGCCCCGATAGCCTCGGAGAAGGTAGGATAAGCATGGACCATACCGCCTATAGCTGATAGAGGCAATCCCATTCTGATCGCAAGGGCGATTTCGTGTATCATTTCACCGGCCCTGCCGGCAAGTATCTGCCCCCCAACGACATTATCATCACTGTCGACGATCAGCTTGACCGTTCCCAGACTGATGCCTGAAACCAGAGCACGCCCCAGCCCTCTCAAAGGGTATTTATAGATCTTGATACCGTTTCCGTATTCCTTGCGCGCCTGTTCCTCGGTCATGCCTGCAAAGGCCAATTCCGGACGGATAAAGGTAACGGCCGGTATGGACGAGTAAACGGCCCGGAGACGACTGCCGGTGACGGCGTTATGGCCGGCGATGCCCCCTTCATAGGCAGCTACATGCGTGTAAAGCATCCTGCCGGCAACATCTCCGGCAGCCCAGATATTATCCGCCGTGGTGCGCATATGCACGTCGGTTGTAACGCTCCGGCCGTCGTATTTGACGCCCACCGCCTCGAGATTCAATCCGTCCGTATCGGGCTTTCTCCCGGCAGCGACCAGAACAGCCGAGCCTTTTACGCTCTCCACCCGGGAAGCGCCGTCGAAACGGGCTGCCGCCATCCCGTCCGCATCACGATAGAGTTCTCTGATCTTTATCCCGGTATGTATGTCGATTCCCCTGCCGAGCAGGATCGACATGGCTTCTTCCGCCATATCCCTGTCCACATGTCCCAGTATGGACGGAGCAACTTCGAGAAGATGCACTTCAAGACCCAGGTCACGGTACAACTGGGCGAATTCGCAGCCGACGGCACCGGCACCGATAATTATAAAACTTTGCGGCAGCATTTCCAACTCAACTGCCTGCACGCTGGTCAGATAACCTGTCTCTTCCAACCCGTCTATCGCCGGCACATCCGGTCTTGAACCGGTAGCAATAATCGCTTTTTTGTAGCCTACCTCTTTATCTCCCGCTCGGATTATACCCGGAGTGACAAAGCTGCCCCGGCCGAAGATGACATCCACGCCCCACGCATCCAGCATCCTGCGAACCCTGTCCCCTGCCAGATCAGCTACGATCCTGTCCTTGCGCGCCTTCACGGCCGTATAGTCGTAAGAGGCCGACGGAACGCTGACACCCAGTTCCTTCCCTCTCTCTAACTCGGCATAAAAATGAGCAGCCTCCAATAACGCTTTGGTTGGAACACAGGCATGGAGGACGCAATCTCCGCCCAGTTCATCCGGACTTGTTTCGATCACAGCCGTCTTCACACCATGCTCGGCTGCCACTTCCGCCGCCGTGACTCCGGCCGATCCCCCGCCCAGTACCACAAGATCGTAACTATCCATGGTAGAAAGCTCCTCCCTGCTCACTGTTTATAACTGAGCTCTGAACTGCAGCAGCCTGAAACCGTGCGGCTCCAGTTCCACCGTCAGCCTGTCAAGTTCCTCGCCCCGTCTGGGGGCGGTATCCACCCATTCCCCCATCCGGCTGTCGTAGATAGACAGGTCGTAAATTGTTTCCGCGGCAAAGACGCCGGAGATTCTTACAGGTGCCATTATACCCTCGGCACTGGAGCTTCCGATGCAGACCGATATCTCTCCCGTACGTCTGAAGGCCGTCAGATGAGCATCTATATCCAGAGGTTGAAAGAGACTGCTGATATCCTCATCATAGGTTTCGGAATTGTAATCCGATTCAGCCTTGCCTCTGATATGGAAGTACAGCTCTCCGGCGATCCTGGACATGAAAACGGTCACCAGTTCTCCTCGCACGGGCAGACGATGAATAGACATCCAGCGCCAGTCGTCAGGCATCATCGGATCCAGACGGCAGCCGTCCACGGTTCCCTCAATACCGAAAAGACCCTCGACCACGGCCCAAAGGTAACGCGGCGGTTCCCATGGTGACAGGCGCATGCCATGGTTGATCAGGTTTTCGCCGTCGAACCATTCGGAGAACTGACCGGGTATGGTGTTCCTGCCGCAAGGGTTGTCTATATAGAGGGAATAGCTGTTCCTTAGCGCCCTGACCATACTCTCTTTTTGAAAGCGCGACGCAGCAAAGGCATACCAGAAGGAGAGACCGGGCCAGACTCCTCCTGTCAGGCCTGCATTCACACCGGGACGATAATCCGGGCTGAACCTTGATAGAGTCCTGAGACCTCCTTCGGTCCAGAAATCGTATTTATCCAGGCGACTGATGATATTGAAAGCCATCTCCTCGGAGGCCAGCCCGAAGATGACGGGGAAAACCTCGTCGCAGGTGACATCGGCATTGGCATGCCCCATGGTATCGATGTTCAGGTAATACAATCCGTTATCCTTATTTATGAGATGACGTCCGGCAGCCTCTTTCAGCTTCAAGGCGTATTCGCGCCAATCCTCCGCCTCCTGTTGTTTACCGGCCGTTTCCGCCATAAAAGCCGCCGCCTGAAGCGCGCCATAGCACTCCGCGTTTATCTCAGTTACCGCACCGCTGAGCGTGTAGCCGGGTATGATGTTGCGCCAGCCGCAGATACCCCAGACATCGCTGCCCTCGGCCGAACAGAATACCAGACCGCGATCATCCGTCTGGGAGAGAATATAATCGACCGCTGCCTTAACCCGGGGATAAACACGGCACGCAAAAGCCGTATCGCCGGTAGCCAGAATATGATGTCCCAGCGCCACCACAACCAGCGGGGTGACATCGTTGATGTTGAGCCCGTAATCCTCTCTGCTGCCGTCGACCGCATCGTAATACTCCGGCATCTTGCCGTCCTCATACTGATAGGAGATGAAATCTTCCAGGATACGCCTGGACCTTTCCGGTTTCAGCCAGTCACAGCCCATGGTAAACCAGGCCAGATCCCGCCCCACTACCTTGGCTGAACGGCCGGGATCGTTGCTGAAGCCGACGCCGCGAGGGTAATCCCCTGTTACCCTCAGCATATTGACTTTGCACCAGAAGTTGCCCTGATTGATTACTCTGTCCGGAGTGTGGGCAACGCCGTGCCCTGCGACCTCAGCCAGGCCGGAAACCGAAGCACTGAAGTTGTTCTGCAGATCGGCAGAACGTTCAGCAATGCCCTTCAGATCTCTGTCACCCCGGGATGTGAAGCCGATGATCAGATGCAGGCTCACCCCGCTACCGGGGGCGACTACGATATCTTTCTGCAACGCAGCCAGAAGGTTACCGCACGATGTCGTGTGCCCGGATAGACCGCCGAAGCCTATCAGCGCTCCGGGCCGCCCCATATCGGAAGTCGTTTCCCAGGCATCCGCCCGCTCCAGAAAGCCGGTAAATCGTATGTTATCAGGATTAGACCGATTGAAACAGCAAAGAAGACCGAGATTCTCGTCATAATATCCCTGCATGTCGGGCTCAGTCTCGCCGCGAATCTGGGAGTAAGCAAAGATCCTCAGTTCGGCCGTCTGCGAACTATGATTGGCAATGTATATTTCCCGATAGCAGACCGGCAGATCGCCGCACGCTTCCAACGGCAGCCATATTCTGTCCCTCACATGCAGATCCAGCAACAGACGGAAATTATGCTGCTGGTAGACAGGGTGGAAGGTAAAACTGCCGTCGCCGTCCTGCCTGAGGCGCGAATAGACATCGGCTTTGCCTAGTGCATACTCGACATTGCGATACGACAGAACGGTAGGAACTATCGATACGGCAGAGACCACATGCCGGCCGATATCGTTGCTGAATATCGATCCGATATCCCCATTGCCCTTTGTAGCCACCCAGAGACGGGAGTTGCCGTAGCTGGCGCCGGATGATAATCCTCTGTCAGGCATAACGTAGAACTGCATTCCGTCCTGGTGCATCCGCCCCGCCTGGACGGAGGCATCCGCGCCCGCTTTTCCGTAAGTGACCGGATAACCCGACATTCTTCGTCTCCTCTACGGTCTGCAAACCTTGCACGGCCTGTATCCCGCATTTACAGCGTTCTTCCTGGCCTTGAAGCATACGCGGTTGACAGGCTTTATCTGCTTGACATACCGGCAGCCCGGGCGATGAAAGACGTGCGTATTTCTGGAGCCTGTATATGCACATCCTGACGCCTTTTCGTAGACTCCGGCCGGCAGCTTCAAGTCCGTGGGCCGTCCAAGCCTGAGTCGCATATCATCCGTCAGACTTACCAGCCCTATACTGGCGTATCCGTAGCCGCCGAGAGACGGAACGCCGTAATCGGATAGCGATGGAACGGCTATCTGAAAACGGCTCCCCGCCCTGTAAATCACATAGATATCCGTAACCACGACAAATGGAGGGGTCAATACCGTCGGAGTAAAGATAATCGAGCCGTCGCGAAACCCCTGATAAGCATAGACATAATCGATGCCGAAAAACGGCCCGGATTTTCCGACCACCTCTATAGCCGCCTCCCCCAGCGACACCTCCGGCATGACAAATACTTTGAAGTAGAAATTCTCCGCTTCATACGGCTCGTTTCCCAGATAATCATCGTCCAATCCCGCCTGGGCAGCTTTCGTGGTCACTTCTGCAACTTTCTCAAGTGCAGATGTCTCTGCCGTCAACAGCCTTACCGGCATCACGGTCATGAGGGCCAGCAGCAGCAATAACCGGCATGCAACTCTCAGATGCATATCCGTCCTCCTTTACCTGCCGTTACAAGTCTACTTGCACGTTGACCGGCGCATTCTCCAGAGCATCATGAACATGCTGCCCAGAGTGGTGAAGAGGGCCAGGGCTATCTTGGTGGCATCAACTACCGGCTCCACCTTTACCCCTCCCGGGCCGATGCTGATTACGGCCACAGGACGACCTGCAGCACCACCACCGCCGCCTCCTCCACCCCCGGTCTGAGAGGAACCGCCGCCGGGCTCTTCCGCTTCCGTTTCACCGCCGCCGGGTTGATTGCCTATACCGTAGCCGAAGCCGATACCTACCGTTATTTCCGAAGCGGTAATAACCGTATGTTCCCCGGATACGACCGGCTGGCCGAAGACGGAGCCTGCCTGGGCCACGCCGATAAGCTTATCCATAAGTTCCATGCTTCGCTCCTGGCCTCTGCCGGCCGCATCAAGAATACCGTCGCTCATCTCTTTCCCTCCTTTGCCGCACAGCAGCGGCTATAGAAAAAATGACGGACAGGGTGCTCAGCCCCAGTAGTCCTGCCTGAAGCAGGCGGGTGATATCCACTATCGCTCTGCGCTCGATACGGTCATCCTTCTCTATCAGAACGGCTGTCGGGCGCACCCATGCCAGGCTCATTCCCGCCAGACGGACTGAAAGAACCGCAGTCCGGGGAGTCAGGACGGTATCGCCGATCTCCACGGAACGTCCTGAAAAGGTTTCGTATCCTATCCTATCCTTGAACACGCTCTGCTACACTCCCTTATCTCAACGCCTGCAACAGTGATTGCCCCGTCAGAACACCCGACGGATGATCTGCATAAATCGGACCGTAATATTTTATTTTGTCCAGGTCGGTACTGTAAGTTATTTTCGGCATTGCTTCTTTGCCTTACCTCTCACTTGCGTATGCTGTTACTTTGCTGCTGAGTTGTGGTCTCAGGGGATATATCGACGGCCGCTCATCCGGGTCCGTTAGAACGCGTCCTCCGATATATCCCCTGATCCCCAATGATGAATGTAAACACCTGACCCCTTTCATCTTAACACGGCATGGCTCTATTGATGTTCGTGAATTTCTGCAACAGAGTAATTTAGCGACAACGCCAGTAGTTCTGCTGCCGAAAGATATTCCAGAGTTTTGCCCGAACATCAATAGTAAAATATGTGTTGCAGTATGTACGATATGTATTGCAGGTAAGCAATATTAGCCGCTGATACAGGCCTTAAACTATGTTAAGATCGTTTGCAGGTCTGGAAGATAGCAGCCTAAGCAGATAACTGAGACAACTAACGCATATTTCAGGGCAAGTTCTGTTAGCTGCTACTCTGGGAAGAATCAGCACCATGCCCTGTATGCATAATTATTAAGTTGCTATACAAGAAGAGTATGTAACTAACAGGGATGGGACGAGGGGCCTGCCGATAGCGACATCTTAGGAGCAGAGAGCAGGCCCCGAGTCCTGTTTGCAAGTACAGCCGATACTGTTCTATGCATCGTAGTTGTGACGTGTGGGGATAAGGGATGGTAGCGAAGAGCGCGTTCTAACGGACCCGGTCGAGCGCCCGCAGCTATCTCCCTTAGACCACAACCCCAGCAACGCCGGCAAACATATATACGCGGCAATGCTTTAAGTCAAGTAAGGACAATGAATTAGTCAAGTTTGTCAACAACGTCCCTGCTCTATTGAGCCAGTATGCGGGAGCGGATATCAGCGCCGACTATGGAGGTAGCGGCGCTTCCTCCTATATCGGGCGTCAGGGCGCGTCCATCTACAAGACAACCCTTGACCGCATTTTCTACGAGCGTCGCTTCCTCCTGCAAACCGAGGAATTCGAGCATCATGGCGCCGCTCCTTATGGCTGCAATTGGATTGGCCACACCCTTTCCAGCTATATCAGGGGCAGAGCCGTGCACTGGCTCGAAGAGGGATGGATACCTTCTTTCGGGGTTGATATTAGCGCTGGGGGCCATTCCCAGGCTGCCACTGATAACCCCTCCCAAATCGCTGAGGATGTCACCAAAGAGATTGGAAGCCACCACCACGTCATACCTCTCCGGCCAGCGCACCAGGTTCATAGCCAGAGCATCCACATGACACTTATCCGCCTTTATATGCGGGTAATCCTTCCTGACGTCCTCAAAGGTCGCGTCCCACAGAACCATGCCGTATTTCAGAGCATTAGATTTGGTGGCTACGGTCAGCTTGTCGCGCCTGAGTCCGGCGGCTGTAAATGCGTATCTGATGATCCTCTCTATGCCATGCCTGGTGTGAACGGCCGTCTGGATACTGATCTCGTCCTCCCAACCGACCTTCAGTCCACCTCCGACATCAGCGTATTCGCCCTCCGAGTTCTCCCTGATCACCAATATATCGATATCACCACATTCCTTGCCTGCCAGCGGACACCTGACCCCCGGCAGCAGTTTCGCCGGACGCAAGCAGACATACTGGTCGAAACTCTGACGCATCTCGATCAACGGAACAAGAGAGATATGATCCGGAACGTTCGCCGGATCTCCCAAGGCTCCCAGGAAGACGACATCGAAATCTCTCAGCTTATCGAGATAGTTCTCCGGGACCAGCCTGCCGGTCCGTTTCCATAAGACACTGCCCCAGTCAAATTGCGTAAAGTCAAAGAGCTTCTGCCCACGCACTTCTTCCACCGCTTTGAGTACAGACACTGCCTCATCCAGAACTTCGATCCCAATGCCGTCACCGGGGTACAAGGCTATTGAATACATCTTTTACTCTCTTCAATTGCATACTCCTCCATCATCTGCGGATCGGGCTCCACGCCTGTGCCGGGGGCATCTGCGGCCGTGAATTCCGAGGGAGCGGAGTGCACCATGGAAGGCACTCCCAGATCTCTGGTATAGAACCTGTCCGTCGGGAAGATGTCGGAAGGGTATTTGATGTTGGGCAGTGTTGCCAGAGCCAGGCAGTGAGAGGCACCGATGGAAGATTCCAGCATACCGCCTATCCAGCAGGGTATGCCCGCATCCATGCAGACATTATGAATGGCTACGGCATTGGTCATGCCGCCCACCCTGCCGGGCTTGATGTTGACCCACCCGCAGGCGCCGATGCTTATCGCCTTACGGGCCTTGTCGGCAGAGGTTATGCTCTCGTCCAGGCATATGGGCGTAGCTATGGATGCCTGCAATTCTGCATGATCCAGCAGATCGTCGTGGCTGAGCGGCTGCTCTATCATGGCCAGATCGTAGCGGTCCAGACGTTTTAACATCTCCTTGTCCTTAAGGGTGTAGGCGCTGTTGCAATCCACATGCATGACCAGATCGGGGAAGGCTCCCCTGACGGCCGCCACCATGTCTACTTCCCAGCCGGGACGATATTTCAGCTTGACCCTCTTATAGCCCTGCTCGACAGCCGTGTTTATAGTTTCCAGCAGCAGATCCAGGCTCTCCATAATGCCGAAATCGGCCCCGGCCTCTATTACCGGACTCTTGCCGCCCAGAACCTGCCAGAGAGGCTTGCCCTCCATCCTGGCGTGAAGATCCCACCAGGCCAGGTCGAAGCCGGCCTTGGCAAAGTGATTGCCTTTCAATCCCGACAGCAGGCTCTGCAACTGCCGGCCGGACTCTATGTCCTGTCCCAGCAGCAGCGGAGCTATAAATTCACGGGCCACTATAAACTGGGCGGCTGAACACTCCGGTGAATAGGCCGGATACTTCCACGGGCTTGCCTCGCCCCAGCCGTAAGCACCTCCGGATATCAACTTAACCAGCATACTCTCTACAGTATGATCGTTCCCGAAAGCGGTCCTGAAGGGATAGATCAACGGCATGGCCACCCTGTAGATTTCAATCGCTTCTATCTTCATTGTTAACGCTCCTGTCCATCAAAAATCGGCTTCCGCCACCCTGATCACCAGATTGCTGCCGTAAGGGAAACCGGTAGCATGCAAAGCGAAGAGTCCTGAATCGGTATCCTGTGTGTAGAGCAACGGCTCATCGTTGTCCAGCCAGCGCACGGAGGATACCTTCCGCTGCAAGCCGCTGAACGCCCTGGGCCCGTCGCCGCTGGGGCCGATAGTAACGTTCTCGTTTCCGGATATGGCCAGATTGCTTATGAAGAGATAGATTCCGTCATCCGTTTCCAGAGCGAAATCACCGCCCTGCCCTGCTACACTGCAGGGCTTTCCTCCATAGAGAACCTTCTCATGCAGCCTGACCCAGTCCCCTGCACGAGTCAAGGCTGCCGTCTCGTAATCGGGAATACGACCTGACGCCGTGGGACCGACGTTAAGAAGATAGTTGGCCCCCACCTTGCGACAGGCACAGAGATTCCCGATAATCTCAGCCGGAGACATATACTTGAAGTCCAGGCTGCCTATGCCCCAGTGCGTATTCATAGTCTGGCACATTTCGGCGGCCAGGTATTTGCCGGCTCCTTCACGATCAATGGGAGACGGCCGTCCCTGCTCAAAGGTCACGCTGTCCAGTTCGGGATGGCCGGCTTCCCCCCTGGCGCTCAAGCCGGTATTGTTGATGATCATGGCTTCCGGCTGATACCTGCGAATGGTGCCGTAAAGTTCGTCTTCTTTCCAATCCGCCTCCGCCTTGCTCCAGTTGCCGTCAAACCACAACCCGCCTATATCGCCGTAGTTGCGACAGAGAAGTTCCACGGATTGACGCAGGTATTCCAGATAAGCGTCGAAGTCCTGCTCGAAGCTCTCCTGATACCAATCCAGAGTGGTATGGTAGAAGAAAGGGATAATGCCTTCCTGCCTACAGCCCTCTACAAACTCAGCTACCAGATCACGGCCGGCCGGACTATGCACAGCATCGTAATCGTTCAGACCGCAGGTGTCGTAAAGCGAGAAACCGTCGTGGTGGCGGGTTGTCAGCACAGCATACTTCATACCTGCCCGGCGTGCGATTCGCGCTGTCTCACGCCCGTCGAACTCCTCGGCGGTAAAGCGGTCCTTAAGCTTCATATACTCTGCTTTGGGTATCTTCTTGATGAACTGGGCCCACTCGCCCTGTCCCAGAAGTGAATACAGCCCCCAGTGAATGAATATTCCATAGGCCAGTTTCTCAAACCTGGCGATCCTCGGCTCCGGTTGCGGTACAGCCATATCTTACAACTCTCCCCCATAATCCTGCATATCAAGTGAACAGCACCGGAACATATGTTCACCGGCGCCCTGATCACATGTCGAGTAGTTATTCAACCCTGGGAAGGCAATATCCTTTCACAGATAATCGTGCTTCCGACAACCGAGCCCGCACGGCACACTATCCCATACGTTTGCTGAACCTGGTTGCGCTCATAAAGATGATGGCGATGCCGAACACGGCCAGAGCCGACGCCTGCGGCCATAATATATCCAGGCCGTTGCCCTTGAGGAAGATGCCGCGGACTATGATCAGGAAGTAGCGCAAAGGGATGGCATAAGTGATCCACTGTATGACCTCGGGCATGTTTCTTATGGGAAACATGAAGCCGGAAAGCATCATCGACGGCAGCATGATGAAAAAGCTGATCATCATGGCCTCCTGCTGGGTGCGGGAGATTGTCGAGATAAACAGCCCCAGCCCCAGGCTGGTAAGCAGGAAGAAGAGGCTCATCAGAATAAGCAGAGGCAGGCTGCCGACCAATTCTACCTTGAACCAGTATACCGACAACAGCAGCACCAGCATCATATCCAGCAGACCGATACAGATAAAGGGGATCGTCTTGCCCAGCATCAGCTCGCCCGGAGTCACGGGAGTGACCACCAGTTGTTCCAGTGTGCCGATCTCGCGCTCCCGGACTATGGCCATGGAAGTCATGATCATGGTGACAATAAGGAGTATCATGCATAAAACTGCCGGCACCATGTAATTCACGCTCTTGAGTTCGGGGTTGTACCAGATCCTTACCCGCGCTTCTATTCCAGGCGGATTTGCCGTCCCGCTCCCCGCCCGTGATAAGCGTTCCAGCGCAATCAGAGACGAATACCGCTGCACGATATCCCTCGTATATCCGGCGGCGGTGCCGGAGGTCTGCGAGTCCGAACCGTCGAAGATAACCTGAAGCGGAGCGATCTGCCCGCTGCTTATGCGCTCGTTGAATCCGCGGGGAATATGCAATACCATCTGCGCCTGCCCGCCGTCGAGCAGACTGTCCACCTCTCGTGGCGAATCGATATGATAATCCAGATCAAAGTAGCCGGAACCGGCAAAGGCCTGCTGCAAGCGACGGCTGGATGCCGTTAGGTCCTCATCGTATACGGCGGTGCTTATATTCCTGACATCCGTACTGACGGCATAGCCGAAGACCATAAGCTGAAAAATGGGCACCAGGATGATCATTCGCAGCAGGTTCGGATCCCGGCGGACTTGAATAAACTCTTTCTTCACGATACGCATTACGCGGCGCCAATTCATCCTGATGCTCCCCCTTTCAAAGTTTCTTTCTGAAACGCAACGAACTCAACCACAGTATGCCAGCTCCGAAAAGCAGAAGAAAAAGCACCGGCTGCCACAACTGTCCTATCCCCATCCCCTTGAGAAAGATAGAGCGTATAATCGTCAGAAAGTACCGTGCCGGAATAATGCTGGTCAGCCATTGTATTGCTGCCGGCATAGCTTTGATGGGAAAGACAAATCCCGACAGCAGCACCGACGGCAGCATGGTAGCCATCATGGCTACGGTCATAGCCGTCTGCTGGCTTCCGGAAGAGACGGAGATCAGAAGACCTATACCCAGAGAGGCTGTCAAAAAAACGGCTGACAAGGCCAGCACCAGGCCGGGACTGCCGTTGAGAGGCACATTGAAGATCAGTCTTCCGGCGGCAATTACCAGGATAACATCCAGAAAAGAGATGAGTATATACGGTATCAGCTTGCCGATTATCAATTCGCTCGGCATTACCGGAGAGACTATCAGTTGCTCTATAGTGCCCCGCTCCCGCTCTCTGACAACCGTCATCGACGTCAGCAGGGCCGACAGCATCATCAGGATAACGGCTATAAGTCCCGGCACGATAAAATTGACGCTCTTGAGCTCAGGATTATACCAGAACCGCTGTCGCACCTCCACCGGCGGGGCTATCCCCGTCCCGGCACCGCGGCGCAGAACGGCAGCAACGGCCAGGCCGGCCGACTGTTGCTGAACAGTGGCGGTGGCATAGGCTATAGCGATGGTAGCCGTGGTGGAGTCGGAGCCGTCGGCAATAACCTGGATCTGAGCCTGTCGCCCGGCAGCTATATCCTGTGAATATCCTGCAGGTATGACCAGAGCGATGACGGCTATGCCCCGGTCCATTACGGCATCCAACCCTTTGTAATCGCCGGAATACGTCACCATATCGAAGTATTCGCCATGCAAAAACGCTCCCGTCAGATCTCTGGAAGAAGCGGTGCGATCCAGATCGATAACGGCCAGCGGCAGATGCCGTACGTCAGTATTGATGGCATAACCGTAAAGCACCACCATCAGGATGGGCAGAACGATAACAACGGCCAGAGACCGTATGTCACGCAGAATATGTATGCACTCTTTCCAGGCCACCATCTTTATGCGCTGCAACATCATTGACCCTGCCTTCGGTTCACGCTGTAATCATTCCGTGTCTTCGGGGGTCAGCCCCCTATCCTTCTTTCCAGTCATTCCGTCTTCGTCGCGTCTGCACGTTCGATCAATCTGATAAAAGCCTCTTCCAGCGTATCGGGAACGTTTCCTCTCTCTTCCGCACGGCGTTTGATTTCAGCAGGACTGCCCAGCGAGATGAGTCGTCCTCCGTATATCAGGCCGATGCGATTGCAATGCTCGGCCTCATCCATATAGTGCGTAGTGACAAAGACCGTAACGCCTCTTTCGGCCGTATCGTAGATCAGATCCCAGAAAGCTCTCCGAGAGAGAGGGTCCACACCCGCAGTCGGTTCATCCAGAAAGAGTATCTCCGGTTCATGCACCATGGCACAACCCAGGGCCAGACGCTGCTTCCACCCGGCAGACAGTTCCCCGGTAAGACTGTGCCGGCGCTCCTTCAAGCCGGCCATCTCCAGTATCCATGATCTCCGCTCGGCCAGGCGCTGCAAGGAAACTCCGTAAATATCCGCGTAGAACTCGATATTCTCTTCCACCGTCAGATCGTTGTAGAGTGAGAATTTCTGGCTCATATAGCCGATATGCTGCTTTATCTGTTCCGGCTGGCGAAAGATATCGAAACCTGCCACGCTGCCCTGCCCGGAGGTAGGTTCTATAATACCGCAAAGCATACGTATGGTAGTGGACTTACCTGCGCCGTTAGGCCCGAGAAAACCGAAAATCTCTCCCCTGGGAACGGTAAAGGATATACGGTCCACAGCCTTGAAAGCACCGAAGGACTTTACCAGATCTTTCACTGTTACCGCCGTGCGCTCTCCGAGCGCAG
>JAQVUQ010000025.1 GCA_028699365.1 bacterium
TCCTTTTCAATAACTCCAATCCCTTGTCCCTGCCCATAACGCATACGGCCGTGGCTACGGCATCGGCGTCCATAGCACTATCGCCTATAACTGTGGCGCTCATTATGTCTTCAACCGGCCTGCCGCTCGAGGGATCGATGATATGGCAGTATCGCTTTTCCTGTCTGATAAAGAAACGCTGGTAATCACCGGAAGTGGCAATGGCGGCAGGCTTATCCAGAATCAGTCTGCCGATAATGCCGTCTGGACGTCTCGGATGTTGCACGCCGACGATCCACGGCTTTCCCCGGGGTTTTCTGCCCCAGCATCTCAAATTGCCGCCGGCATCGACAATTCCGTAAGGCACACCCCTGCCGACCAGAATACCAACCGCCCGGTCGACGACAAAGCCTTTAGCTATTCCGCCTAAATCCAGGTAAGTGTTCTCTCTTCTCCCGGCGACGACCGACATATCGGAAACGTTTATACAACGATAATCCACTCCGGTCAACAATCGTTTGATCTCTTTGTCTTCCGGCACACGATAGTTTCCATCCTTAAAACCCCATAACTTCGACAGGCCGCCGCAGGTTATGTCAAAAGCCCCATCCGTTTTCTTACAGGCGATAAGACTCTCTTTCAACATCAAACGCGTCGTGTCGGAAACCCTTACGGGCCTTACGGAAGCATTAACACGGGATATGTCGCTGGCAGGTGAGAAATCATCAACCAGCGAGGCAATATGATGCATCCGGCTAACAGCCTCGGCAGCATCATCTCTGTTACGAACAGGCAAGGTGATCCGGACAGCCGTGTCCATCATATAGTCGTCTCTGATGAACGGTGAATCGCCATGATTACGAATCATCAGCAACGCGATCACAATGACGGATATTACTAAAAAAGTCCTTAGCACCAAATACCTCAGTAACTACATACTACACGGAGAGTCTGCTTTCAAGCTCATCCAGGCGCTGTTCAAGTCTGCGTATATCGGATTTTGCGGCAATGTTGGCCTGATCCATCGTTCGGGCTATCTGTGTCCGGATCATGTCACTGATCTCTTCACGCTCTCTGCGACCGCGTTCCTCCAGATCTCTTGTCAGCCCTTGTGCCTCTTCGCGACTCATCTCACCGCGACGTACCAGATCGTCCATCAGATCACGGGCGGTATCCTGGGCAACCGCAACGCCGCCCATACCCATCAGCAACAAACGCTCCATAAAGGTTGACATTATTATCTCCTCCTCTATTTATCTATCAACCACATCGCTTTCAAAGTGTCAAGCAGATCCCTGGCCTTTTCATAATCAGGATCGATAGCCAGCGCTTTCTCCGCTTCCAGCGCGGAAGAGCCGTATTCTCCATTTTTACACAGTGCGGCGGCAAGGTTATAGTGCAGCGAAGCGTTTTTCGGATCATATGCGACGCCCGTCATAAAAGCATCGACGGCCTCCGTGAATTTGCCCACTTTGTAGTATTGCTTACCGGCTTTATTGTATGTTGCCGCAGTCTTGTTCATGATAATTACCTTCCGCTATTCAATAAATTTGATTACCGTCTCCGTCTGAGAAGAAACAGCGCGGCGACAGCAATCAGAACCTGTCCGGCCATAGTAGCAACCTTGGGACCATGAGGCGTCAAACCGCTATGCGAAGGATATCTCATATCCTTCTTGCTGATTATATCAAACCGCCAGAGCGCATTCTCCAAATCCGGGGCGACGGCTGCCGCTGCTCCGGTTAAGACTCGTGCATCCAGCTTTATCAGCGGTGCCAGTACAACAATTGCCGCTAAGGCCGCCATAACCTCTCCCTTCAAATCCAGATCCCTGTGAGGCAGGCTATCCAGCACCAGATGGGAGGCAAACCCTGCAACCCCCGCTTCACACTTGCTGCCGGATATGGACCCGAGCGCAGCTCCAACAAGCAGATGAACGATTCCCATCATATCAGTCTACGCTCTTTCCGCAAAATCGATACCAATACTTATGGCCAATATAAATTTTATCATATGATGAAAAACGATTACAAGTAAAGACGTTACTAATTTGTAAGATTGCCGGCATTCATTGTTGGAATTTGCATGAGCAGTTTTGGTCAGGTCGGCAGGACATGTAATTGATGCTGTTGAATATAAAGTATGTATAACTTTACAAAGGAGCAGATAATGAGAACATCTTTGAAGCTGTCATTCATGGTCATCACCATTCTCATATCGATCATTTCCATAATTCCCGCCGGTTTACACGCCGAGCCCGAACCCAAACAGTCCAGAGCTACGGTGGACGAGTGCCTGGATTACGGCGCCGCTTTCCTGGCACAGGGAGAATACGATAACGGCAAGGCCTGGATAGATTACGGACTCAAGGTACACCAGGACGATCCGCGTCTGGGGATAGCACAACAATCCATGAGGTTGCTGCGTGCCAAGATGGAAGAGAGAGAGAACATTATCAGCAGTATAAAAGAACTGATGAGCAACGCCGGTATTTCGAAACCGGAGGAGCCTTTGAAAACGGTTCTGGTCTATTCCGGCTTCTACCTTCACCAAATGTCAGTTGACGGCTTTATCATCATCGATAAGGTAGTTTACGAAATGCAGGAATCTCCCATAGATATATTCTTTGTCGGCTTTGTTAAAAAGCCTCTCAAAGCACCGGAGCGCAACGATATAAAGATAAAGGCAAAAAACGAGTGGACCGCTTACATACTGCTTAGAAACAATTCCGATATTGATTTCACACGCAAGAACGAAGCAAAACTTATCCTGGAAACGCAATCCACTCCTCCGGCGCAAGAGGGGCTGGAAGGCATGGACCCCGGCGCGATGCCGATGCCCGATATGCGAGGCGCCTTTCCTGCAGATACCGCCCAAAAAGGAACTGAACGTAAATCCGCGCCTCGCACGTCAAGATCCGCACCGGCAACTGAAACAATGCCCGAACAACCGGGTGTTCCGCAGGATAACGCTCCCGTAGATGATCCCGTAAGCCGTAACAATGAGAGTATGCACTATGAGGTAGATCTTGCCGTCGGACCCAAGGAGTTCAAGCGTATAGTCCTTGATAAGCCTGTATTCTTCCTTGATGATGAGCTTAAGCCCGAAGGATATACGATCACGGTTTCATGGGTTCAGAATAAGGATCCGTATACCTGTCAGGCCTTCACGGATGCGGTCACGGTCACGGAGGATCAGGTAGAGGTTCGATCCGACGAAAAGAAGTAGCGGTAGAGAGAGGGGCTATGAACAGGCTATTCGTCTATTTACTGGTATTACTTTTATCTATTTCCGGCACAGCCGCAGCTTCCAATATATACGATCTGATCAACCGTGGAGATCTGCAGGGCTTGAACGAGCTTACTGAAGCGACTCCAAAGGCCCTGAGTGTGGCTGACAACGAGGGACTGACACCGCTTCACTGGGCAGTGATCAGGGGGCAGGAAGAGATTGTCAAGCTCCTCCTGGCCAAAGGTGCCGACAGTGCGTTTCGCGACAAAAACGATTTGACCCCTCTGGACTGGGCCATAAGGCTTAAACGCAACAACCTCGTTGACTATCTTCAGATAATTACCAGTGAAACAACAATACATGTTGCGGCAAGAAACGGTGATATCGCGAGTATAGCCTCACTTCTAAACACTAACCCTGCATTATTGATCGCTAAGGATAAAGACGGAGCAACCCCTTTACGCTGTGCAGCCATAGCACATCAGAGTAAGGCCTTCGATTATTTTGTTTCCCGAGGTGCCAAACCTGGCTTATTCGATTACATAGCCAATGAAGATGCCAAAAGAGTGCGGGCTCTCGTCACCGGCAAACCTATGCCGGCAGGGTATACCGAAAACGGTCAGCACGCGCTTCACATGGCGGTCCGATACTCCACCGCGGAGATTGTAGAGGTCTTGTTGCAACATTCTACCGATGTTGACGTAAAGGACAGGAACTCTCTCACTGCCCTCCATTACGCCGCATCAGGCGGGCAGAGATCCATAGTCGCTCTGCTCCTCGACAGGGGAGCAAACATCGAGATCAAGGACAAAGCAGGCTTTACAGCATTACATAAGGCCGCATTCAACGGCAAGACGGAGATCGTTGAATTGCTGCTCATGCGCGGGGCCGATGCCGACAGCAGAGATAATGCCGGCGAAACGCCGTTGCACAAAACCACCTTCTGGGGTTATGTGGATATCGCAAAAGCACTCCTTAACAACGGTGCCGATGCAAACGCAGTCAACTCCAACATGTGGACTCCATTGCACTTTTCCTCTCTATGGGGACATGATACGTTTGCACGCTTACTCCTTGATAACGGTGCCAAAGTAAACGTATCGGATAACGAGGGCATTACTCCCTTGCATAAGGCGGCCTTCTGGGGTCATCTGGATACGGTAAGACTGCTTCTTTCGCGCGGCGCCGATATCAATGCACTGGACAAAAGCGGTTTCACACCGCTCTACTGGGCGGTAGTATGTGAACACGATAAAGTAGCTTGGCTTCTTACTAACCAGGGTGCAGATATAAATTCCAGGGATAAAGACGGCTATACGCCTCTTCATAAGGCAGCAATTAACGGCAGCAAGAAGGAAGCAAGAGAACTGCTTGCTGTCGGTGCGGATATAGACGCGCCCGATGCCCTGGGTAATACGCCTCTCCACTTGAGCGCTGCTGGTGATTTCCCCGACATGATCAGTCTCTTCATGGACAACGGTGCAAATGCCAATGCTTCCAACAGCTCAGGCGAAACGCCCTTACACTTTGCCGCTGCAAAAGGCCTCAAACAAACCCTGGCCATTTTGCAGGCTAAGGACGTCAAGATTAACAGCACGGATAGAAACGGCGTAACGCCGCTGCACAAAGCAGCCTACCAGGGCTTGTTTGAGGTGGTAAAACTCCTGATAAACGGTAAGGCTGCTGTAAACGCGCTCTCCGCCGTCAAGATTACGCCACTCCATCAAGCTGTCAGAAGAGGGCACTTCAGCGTGGCAAACCTGTTGATCTCCAATGGAGCCGAGGTCAATGCCGCCGACACGGAGGGTTGGACGCCTCTCCACCTGGCCGCCTACAGCGGCTATACAGAGATAGCCAATCTGCTGGTATTATCAGGCGCTGATGTAAGCCCTGTTCTCAATACAGGAATAACGCCTCTCCACCTGGCTTCTCTCGCCGGCCGGAAAGAGATTACAAGCCTGCTGATAAACGGCGGAGCGGATATCAATAAAAAGGATCACAACGGATGGGCTCCGCTGCATAACGCTGCATACAAAAGTAATGCAGACATTATCGGTATGCTCCTGAACGCCGGCGCCGACGTCAACGCTTTGAACAACGAAAAGCTCACGCCGCTTCATTATGCAGCAAACGCCGGCAACAAAGCGGTATTGGATCTCTTGCTTGCCCAAGAGGCAGATTTGAATGCAATGGATGCAAAAAAATGGACGCCGCTGCATAACGCAGTCTTCAACGGCTTCGACGATATCGTCAAAGCCCTTCTGGATAAGGGAGCCGATCCTGACGCCAGAAACGATAAGGATCTTACCCCACTGCATTTTGCCGCCAACGCCGGAAAGAAGAATATCGTGGCCATGCTACTGGCTAAAGGTGCATCGCCCAATATCAAGGACGTCACCAAACATACGCCTATGTATTACGCCATGAGAAACGGTTTTACCGACATAGTCGCCCTTCTTCAGGCTGCTTCAGGTTCAGGATCGAAATAAAAACGATGATCTTTGCCACTATTATCTTTACGTATCACAATGAAGCGCAAGTGATACTAATACAAATGCAAGGCTTCAAGAACCGCCAGAGGATTCTTAGAAGCAACCTTCAATAGCGCCTTGGCAGGGCCTTCAGGGTTACGTCTGCCCTGTTCCCAGTTACGCAGAGTTCCCGGGCTGACTCCTATCATACGGGCAAATTCGGCCTGCGAAAGATGCAATGTCTGCCTGATAGATTTGATATCAACGTATTCGTTTTGAGTGTCTGTACGGCGTGTTCACCTCACCATTTTGCAATATCGTAACAGGAAGTGACTGGAAGGGACAATACAACCGGTGGGCAACTTCGCCTACCCGGCATCAAGAGCAAGCCGGCAGAGCGGTGATGCGGTTTATTGTAAATCGTTATTTCATGGGCGCTGCTGTCGAGAAGCAGTAATGACATTGATCAACCTCCATAACTCAATTTAGCACAAGCGCCAAGACGCTACAAGGCCCTGCAAGGCTCGTAAAGCGTATGTAGCTATACAGGAAGTCCTTTTCAGGTTCGTTTACGGCACATGCAAGCGTGTGGCCGCTCTCGGCTATGTCTGCTTACGACATTGATACGGTTACGCTTCCTAGTTCCGGCTTCGTCATAATATCCGTTGCAAGCAGCCGGGTTTGTCGCTCCCATCAACAGCAAATCATGCTCTGTCGATACCGGCGTTTTTTTCTTAGGCCAGAATAGCCATGTTCCCATGTAAATCGTTCCTCCCTTACAATACGCAACTTTACGAATATATCCTTCTTGGCTGCGCCTGTTTATGCATCGAATGTCTGTAATACGCTCCATGCCCTCACCCGGCAGAGGATACCGCACCAGGCTTACATTTGTTATCTGTGCCTTGTAGGGATGATATGCGCTCTCCTACTCCACAACCGTCGCCATGCCTCTGTCGGCCTGAGTTATGGTCTTTTTCACAGTGCCGGCATATGGCATTTTACCGATCCAGTAAGTCTTATCTTCGGCCTCTTCAATCTGTCCGGAAATTACTTCATTCAGGGCCAGATCGGAAAGTGCCGCCGCATTGGCCTCAAGGGCGTTTACAACGTTAGTATGCAGAGTCTCTCTGGTGACCGGATCAGAGCCGGTCAGTATGGGTATGTTTAATCTCTCGCTGTTTGCCATGGTCTTTCAACCCTCCTTATTATTTATCTGGGAAAAAGGGAGATTATTCATCCCCCCTCTTCCTTCACCGCCGCTCGTAGCTTCTGAAGGATATGCCCCCTACAGGTCTGACGGGTTTCTACAACGGATAACTTCTGTTCTCTTTCGTCCTTTCGGATTTAAAAACAGGGTTGAAAAAATTGGGTTGAAAACGGACTGAAGATTGCCCCTTAAACGCAAAATGCGAGTTTCCTTAAAGTCTGGAAACCCGCATTATTACTGAGAAAACTTGGTGAGCCGTCAGGGAATCGAACCCTGGACACGCGGATTAAAAGTCCGCTGCTCTACCGACTGAGCTAACGGCCCATTTCGGGGAAAACACCTTGATAATTTTAGGCGAAACGGCCTCTGTTGTCAAGCCTGAAAAGAAGCCGGAAGACGCTTGCTCACTATCGTCTGTGCTCTTGCCGGTCCAACGGAGATAATTGATGACGGCACACCGGACAATTCCTCAAGCCTCTCGACATACATCCTGGCGGCCACAGGCAGATCCTCCAGCGTCACGGCACCGGTGATATCCTCCCGCCACCCCGGTAGAATCTCATATATGGGCTCGCACTCCGCCAGGACATCAAGGCGCTCAGGGAATTTTTCAATAACGGTATCACGGTATCTATAGGCGGTGCATATCTTGATCTCGTCAAGCCCCGTCAGAACATCGAGCTTGGTCACGGCCAGGCTGGTAAGCCCGTTTACGGCAGCAGCGTACCTCAGCATTACGGTATCGGCCCAACCGCATCGTCTGGGCCTTCCTGTAGTGGTACCGTACTCATGGCCTGCCTCACGCAGTTTGTCACCCGTATCGTCGCTCAGTTCCACCGGGAACGGCCCCTCCCCTACTCGCGTGGTATACGCCTTGGTAATGCCTACAACGCTGTCGATATCGGTCGGGCCTACACCGGTACCCAAACAGGCGCCTCCGGCAATAGGATGCGAAGATGTCACAAATGGATATGTGCCCATATCTATATCCAGAAGGGTGCCTTGTGCTCCCTCAAACAGGATATTTCTGTCCGCTTTGTTAGCATCCATTATCAACTGTGTGGTATCCGTCACGTAAGGCCTGAGCTTGTCAGCCAACAGAGTATAGCTGTCGTAAACATCATTAAAGGATAACGGATCATGCTCATATACGCGCTGCAATATGATGTTCTTATCCTTCAGCACGCTTGCCAGGCGAGCCTTGAACGTCTCCGGTTCCAATAAGTCGCTGATACGAATCCCGCAGCGATGCACCTTATCGGTATAGGCAGGCCCTATACCACGACAGGTCGTTCCCAGCTTTCCATCCCCTCGTGTTTCCTCCTCAAGAGAATCGAGCAGCTTGTGGTACGGCATGATAACGTGTGCACTCTGGCTGACACGCAAGCCTCGCGTATCGATATTGCGTTTATTTAATCCGGCAACCTCTTCCAGAAGAACAGCCGGATCCACGACTACGCCCCCGGCGATGACGGAGATCGTATCGGGATAGAGGATGCCGGAGGGAATAAGATGAAGCTTGAACTCCAGCCCGTCTACGACTACCGTATGCCCGGCATTATTACCGCCCTGGTAGCGAACAACCAGACCGGCTCTCGCAGCCAGCATATCGGTAATCTTTCCCTTACCCTCATCGCCCCATTGCGAACCTACAATTACTAATGTAGACATTCAACACCCCCGCTTGTAATTGCCTTATGCAATTGCAAGAAACATACCTGTATTAAAGCTCTTGAAGGGGCCGACAGCCCCTTCAAGATTGATTGAAAAGGTTTTTTTCGCTACGGCAATTAATGCTTGAAATGCCTGTAACCGGTGAAAACCATTGCTATGCCATGTTCGTTTGCAGCGGCTATGACTTCTTCGTCACGTATGGAACCGCCGGGTTGTATTACGGCTTTAATTCCTGCTGCTGCGGCGGCGTCAACCGCATCCCGGAAGGGGAAGAAGGCATCGGATGCCATAACTGCACCGGCGGCTCTCCCCTGCGCCTTCTTTACAGCCAGTTCCGCCGAATCCACCCTGCTCATCTGACCCACGCCTACACCGACCGTGACTCCGCCTGATGCCAGAAGAATGGCGTTTGATTTGAGATGCTTTACCATCTTCCAGGCAAATTCCAGATCCCGCCAGTCACGCTCATCGGGGCTGACATCGGTGACAACTTTCGCCGTCGATCTGTCAAAGGTCAGTGTATCCCGATCCTGTATCAGCATGCCTCCGGTAACCTTCTTCATATCGAGACCGCCTGGAGTATACCCGTCTTTCCAGTCAGAAACGCTTAAGACTCTCAGGTTCTTCTTCGTTTTCAGCACTTCCAGCGCTTCGGGGGAATACCCCGGAGCAATCACGGCTTCAAGAAAGGTTCCCGCCAGCTCATTGGCGGTGTCCACATCCACGGATATACTGAGGCCGACGATACCGCCGTATGCCGATACTGAATCGGCGGCATAGGCCTGCTTATAGGCTTCGGTGAGGTTACCGGCTATCGCCGTCCCACAGGGATTGGTATGCTTTATAACCACCGCGGCCGGCTCGGTAAACTCCTTGACTATTTCAAGAGCCGCATTTATATCTATGATATTGTTGAAAGAGAGTTCCTTGCCCCAAAGCTGCTTTGCATTGGATACTGAAGGCTCCGTAGAGTTACCCTCGGCATAAAAGGCGGCGCTTTGATGCGGGTTCTCTCCATAGCGAAGATCCTGGATCTTTGTCAGGGCAACAGGTAACTGCTTGGGATACCTGGGGTAACTTACCTCGCCACGGCCACTCAGATATCGGAAGATCATCCCGTCATAAGC
The DNA here is from genome assembly GCA_028699365.1 of bacterium. Lineage (GTDB taxonomy): Bacteria > UBP13 > UBA5359 > UBA5359 > UBA5359 > UBA5359. The sequence continues at coordinate 9,693 of JAQVUQ010000025.1, forward strand.
GGCGGTATGATTGAATGCCTCGACAGCAAGCTCCTCACGGGTTTTGTAACCCAGAGCACCGTTATTAATCTTGAGTTCCCCGGTAACTTCAGCGTAACGCCCGGGATCGACCACTACAGCAACGCCGGCAAAGTTCTTGGCGGCAGAACGTATCATGGAAGGGCCGCCGATATCGATGTTCTCTATCGCTTCCTCCAGCGACACATCGTCTTTAGCCACGGTCCGGGCAAAGGGATAGAGGTTGACTACCACCATATCGATCATGGGGATACCGTGCTCTTTTAGAGCCTGCATATGCTCCGGGACATCCCTTCTGGCAAGCAACCCTCCGTGAACCCTGGGATGCAGCGTTTTAACTCTGCCGTCCATCATTTCAGGAAATCCGGTGATATCGGATATCCCTACCACAGGTATGCCTGCTTCCGTCAGCGCCCTGGCGGTGCCTCCGGTGGAAACAATCTCAACACCAAAGTCATTCAGTGTGCGGGCAAAATCGACTATGCCCTCCTTGTCGGATACGCTTATAAGCGCTCGCTCTATCCTTACCAAGTCCAGGTTTACCATTTCCTTACTCCATCACAATTGCCGTTTAAGGCCGTACTATCACCCGCAAAATTACCTATATGGCCAGTATTTCGGCCAAATGGTAATCTGCGATATCGATTTTTTTCTCCTGCTCCCATGCACAGTTGAGCTTGTTGCAAACGACCTGGTCCGAGATTATGCCCACCATGCAGCCGTAATCGCCGTTCATCAACGCAGTGACTGCGGCAGCGCCGAAACGACTGGCCAGGATTCTATCAAGCGCCGTGGGAGACCCTCCACGTTGAACATGACCGAGAACGCTCACCCGGGTCTCAAAGCCGGTAAGCTTTCCAATCCCGGAGGCAACCTCAACCGCTGAGCAAGCCCCCTCGGCAACAACGATTATGCTGGACAACTTGCCGCGCTTATATCCGGCTCTCAACCGCTGTGCAATCTTTTCCAGACTATAGTCCACCTCAGGCATAAGGATAGCCTCGGCTCCACCGGAGAGGCCTACCTGCAACGCTATACAGCCCTTCTCTCTACCCATAACCTCGACTACGAATATTCTCTCGTGTGAATCTGCGGTATCGCGAAGCTTGTCGATGATATCCAGGGCGGTATTGACGGCGGTATCAAAGCCAATAGAATAGTCGGTGCAGGCTATATCGTTGTCAATGGAACCGGGGATGCCGACCGTAGGTACGCCCCACTCCCTGTAAAGAACATCAGCGCCATGAAACGAGCCGTCGCCGCCTATAACAATCAATCCGTCTATACCGTTGCGCTTGAGAATATCAACCGCTTTTTTTTGTCCCTCCGAAGTACGGAACTCCGGCGAGCGCGATGATTGCAGGATAGTGCCGCCTCTATTGATGATGCCGCCTACGGATGCCAGATCCATCGGACGCAGTTCCTCACAGAGCAGGCCTGCATAGCCGCGCTCTATTCCGGTAACCTTAAGACCGTTGTATATTGCAGATCTAACCACAGCCCTGATCGCAGCATTCATGCCCGGGGCATCTCCGCCACTGGTTAACAGACCTATGTGTTTCACAATTTACCTCACGGTAGATTATTGTTGAGCCGAGGTAGAGGCAGGTTTCAAACCCGTCCTTACTCAAAATGAAATATTAGCACAGCCGTTGACAAAAGACAAGGCAGGGGCAGGTTCTCAAGCCGAGACAGGGACAGGTTTCAAGTAGGGTCGGGTTTGAAAACCGCCCCTACTCTCCGAGAACGCCCATGCGCCTGAACTTATCATAACGATCCGAAACCAATTCTTCCGAGGTCATAGCCGAGAGTTCACCCAGATGCCGCTTTACGGCTCGCTTAACAGCGCTGATGGTCTTCTCGCAATCGTTATGTGCCCCACCGACGGGCTCTGGAATGATCTCGTCGATAATGCCGAATTTTTTAAGATCGACTGCTGTCAGCCGCAATATATCGGCCGCCTCCTGAGCTCTTCCGGCATCCTTCCAGAGAATCGCCGCACAGCCCTCGGGAGAGATAACCGAATATACCGAGTTCTCCAGCATAAGTATGCGGTTGGCAACACCTAAGCCTATGGCACCACCGCTTCCACCCTCACCGATTATGACGGCAACGACCGGCGTCTTCAACTGCGACATGAAACGCAAACTGCTGGCAATGGCTTCACTCTGGCCTCTCTCCTCAGCTTCTATGCCGCAAAAAGCTCCCTGGGTATCTATAAACGTCAGTATCGGTCGCTTGAAGCGCTCCGCCTGCTCCATCAATCGCATCGCCTTGCGGTACCCTTCAGGATGAGCACAACCGAAATTCCTTTCGATGTTCTCCATGGTGTTGCGCCCCTTCTGATGGCCGATAAAGAGCACCGGCTTGCCGTCGAGTTTTGCAAACCCGCCCACTATCGACTTGTCATCTCCATAATGACGATCCCCATGCAACTCAATATATTCATCAAACAAGGCATTGGCATAATCAAGCGTGTAAGGACGCAGCGGGTGCCTGGCCATCTGGGTCTTCTGCCAGGGCGTAAGATTCCTGTAGATACGGCGTTTCAACTTCTCAGCTCTCTCTTCCAGGTTTCCTATCTGCTCACTGAGATCTATATTCTGTGTTTCAGCGAGGTTCTTCAATTCCGCTATCTTACCCTCAAGTTCCTTGACTGGCTTCTCTATCTCTATCAATCCGACCATTTGAATAAAACCACCTTAATCCAGATAAAAGCTGTAGAGTGTCGATATTGTGGCAACGATGTCCTTGCGCATAACTATGATATCGACAAATCCGTGTTCGAGTTGAAATTCGGCACGCTGGAATCCCTCCGGCAGTTTCTGCCGTATGGTCTGCTCGATAACTCTGGGACCGGCAAAGCCTATCAAAGCTCCGGGCTCGGCCATTATGACATCCCCCAGTGAGGCAAAACTGGCAGCCACACCGCCCATGGTAGGATCGGTCAGGACAACGATGTAAGGCAATCCCGCTTCCCGCAATCTGGCAGCAGCAGCACTCGTCTTAGCCATCTGCATCAGAGAGAGTATGCCCTCCTGCATCCTGGCCCCCCCCCCGGAGGCGGATATGACAAGCACAGGCAATCTGAGTTCAATAGCTCTTTCCATAGCCGTTACTATCTTTTCACCTACGACCGATCCCATGCTCCCGCCCATGAAAGCGAAATCGGTCACGGCAATTACGGTCTTATAACCTGCAACGGTTGCCTGGCCGGTTATGACTGCATCCGTCTGGCCGGTTTTGCTCATGCTCTTGGCGAGTTTGCTTTCGTATTCGGGAAAATCCAGCGGATTAGCCGATGACATATCGCTGTCGTATTCCTCAAAGGATCCGGCATCTATGGTAATATCCAGACGCTCTCTGGCGGAAAGACGAAAATGATGAGAGCATTTGGGACACACTTTATGATTCTTTTCCAGTTCCTTATTATATATTACATCCTCACAGCCGGGACATTTAGTCATCAAACCGTCAGGCACTCTTAAATGGCTGCTCTCAAGACCCGTGGATGAGTACTTTGGTCTCTTGATAAACCAATCCTTCAAAGTCAAAGGGGAATCACCTCCTGTGATAAACCTGTGCGGACAGATACCTGGCCGACACCTGAGTGCCAACATTATACCATACTTTCAGGACAAATTTGTAGGTGCCTTGAGTCCATCTGTCAGCTTAGGCACAAAGGCACACAACTGATAGCGCGTATTCCGGGTCAGGCACAAAGGCACAAAGATTCAAGTATAGAATTATGCTCTTTTAGGACGGGCCCCGGGAATTACCCTTGGATTCGATGGGCCCTATAGACGGACCCAAACCCTCTGTGCCTTTGTGCCTCTGTGCCTCTGTGCCTGTAATAATGTTGACTGTCAGCCGTTCATACTATATATTTATATCTATTATGAGCCTTGATAAGCAGCGTAAAATAATCGATGCCCTGGATAACGATATAGTTCAGTTGCTGAACCGCAGAGCGTCCGTTGCCGTTGAGATCGCCAGGATCAAGGCGGAGAGCGGAGCCAAGAGCTATTATGCTCCTGTAAGAGAAAAGAGAGTTTATGATAGAATAGCTGATCTGAATCAGGGTCCGTTACCGGATGAAGCTCTTCGAAACATATACAGAGAGGTCATGTCCGCCACGCTGGCACTTGAGCAACCGCTGCAGGTAGCCTACCTGGGGCCTCAGACCACCTTCACGCATATGGCTTGCCTCCAGCGCTTCGGCAACAGCGCAGCATTCGTTCCCTGTGATTCCATCGATGCCGTATTCTCCATGGTGGAAAGACGACAGACCGACTACGGCGTGGTTCCCATCGAGAATTCGACCGAAGGCGCGGTTAACCATACATTAGACAGATTCATGGATACGGATCTGAAGATCTGCGGAGAGCTGT
>JAQVUQ010000372.1 GCA_028699365.1 bacterium
AATTTAAAAAAAGAAGGAATACATTTTATCGGAAAGAGGTAATATGAGCAATGAGTGGCAATCTTATCGTTACTCCCGGACCAACAAGTGCTGCCATACCCTGGGAGGAGAGACCGGAAGGATGTTCCGATATTGTATGGCGTTCCAGGCGCAACCCGGTAATTCCACGTGATCTTTTAGCCACTTCCAACAGTATATTCAACAGTGCTGTTGTTCCCTTCCGGGACGGGTATGCAGGGGTCTTCCGCTGCGATGATAAAAGACGCTGCATGCGGTTGCATTTCGGTAAAAGCAAAGACGGGATAACCTGGGATATGGAGCCGCAGCCTATAGTTTTTGAAACGGAAGATGAGGAAACAGGTAAATTTGAATATGCGTATGATCCAAGAGTTTGCTGGATAGAGGATCGCTACTATATAACCTGGTGCAATGGATATCACGGGCCTACTATAGGTGTAGGCTACACCTACGATTTTGAGCGATGCTGTCTGTTAGAGAATGCATTTCTGCCCTATAACAGGAATGGGGTTCTGTTTCCACGCCGGATCAACGGCAAGTTTGCCATGTTAAGCCGCCCCAGCGATACGGGGCATACCAAATTCGGAGATATCTTTTACAGCGAGAGTCCCGATATGATCCATTGGGGACGACATCGTTTTGTTATGGGACCGGTGGGAGACGGATGGCAAAGCACTAAAATAGGGGCCGGGCCGGTGCCGATAGAGACGGAAGAGGGCTGGCTGCTGATATATCATGGAGTTCTGAATTCGTGCAACGGCTTTGTATATAGTACCGGCGCTGCTTTGCTGGATTTGGAAGAGCCATGGAAAGTTATTTACAGAACAGCCCCGTACATCTTATCACCCCAAATGCTTTATGAATGTGTAGGCGATGTACCCAATGTCGGTTTCCCCTGTGCCGCTCTTCATGATAAAGCAACAGGACAGATAGCTGTTTATTACGGCGCAGCCGATACGGTTACCTGTATGGCGTATACCAGGATGGACTTGCTGTTGGACTTTGTCAGGGACAACAGTATATAGGGTTTGCTTTAGCCCACTGTCTATTGAGGACTGTAATGAGTGGAGGGAACAATGAAAAATACTCTGTTCTATGGATTGCTGAGCGTTATTCTGTTTCTATTGATTGGCAGCATAGGTAATCTATACGCCGATCCAGCCTCACAAGCACCGGTTATCAAGGTTAGAACAGAACGCCCGGATAGTCTCTATACGGCAGGTGAAACCATCCGCTTTACGATACAGTTTATACAGAATGATCGGATCATCGCCGGAAAAGTTCTGAAATACCTGATCAGCGGAGATGGCGGACTTAATGAGGAAGGAGAGTTGCAAACTACTGAACAGCCATACGTTATCAAAACCGAAATGTATCGTCCGGGTATTGTTACTTGTACTGTAACTGGCCGGGATGAGGCTGCCGGCAAGCCGGTTACCGGTGCGTGGGGAGCCGGCATAGACGTGGATAAAATTACGCCTGGCATGCCTATGCCTGATGATCTCGACTCCTTCTGGCAGAAGGCTAAAGCGGAACTGGCGGCTGTTCCCATCCAGGTAATGGACAAGCAAGAAATTCCGTTCCCGGAGTATGTCTCTGCTGAAGTCAGGAAACAGTATGAAGACAAGGGGGTCAAGCTCTATGATATCAAGATAGCCTGTGCAGGTGGAATGCCTGTATCAGGTTATCTGTCTCTGCCGGGAACGATGAAAAAGGGGCAATGTCCCGGGTTGGTCAGATATACGGCAGCGCCTGGCCATATTGCCCGACCGGAGTATGCTCTGGATTTTGCTGCTGCCGGCGGGATAGGTCTGTCTATCAACGCTCACGGGCACGAAAACGGCAGGGACCAGAAGTATATAGAAGAGTTCTGCAAAACCATGGGGCCATGGTTCGGGCCGGACCCTCAGAAGATATATGTACGCGGCATGGCTCTCAGAGCCTTACGGGCGGTACAGTATATCAAGAGCCTGCCGGAGTGGAACGGGCACGATCTGACGGTTACGGGTGGCAGCATGGGCGGAGGTCAGGCGCTGCTGGCAGCGGCACTGGATAAGGATATCAGCTTGTGTGAAGCCACTGTGCCGGCGTTCTGTGATTGGGCGGGGGGGCTTAAGCAGCAGCGATCCGGCTGGCCGGGAGCGTTGGCCAGGCCGGAAGATATTAAGGCGGCTGCGTATTATGATCCGGTTAACCTTTGCAAATACATCAAGGCGCCGACTATCATGATAACGGGTTTTATAGACCCACTGTGCGCATCGAGCGGCCATTACGCAGTCTATAACAGGCTGACGTGCCCCAAACTGATCGTCCACAATCCTGGCGGCGGACATAGCGGTGAATTGTATAATCCGACGGAAGATATAGCGAAGATTAAACGTTTCAGAGCGGAGCAGAAGGCTGCTCTCATGGAGAAACGATCTGTAGGAAGCCGATAAACCGCTACTTGTAAAGCAAATTTTTAAGGTGTCGTTAAGGAGGCCCTGCTATGAGGTTTATATCAAAGTACCAACTGTTACCAGGCAGGCTTGCAGTCAGTTTGTGTCTGTCCTGAACTCTAATGGGTTGATGATGCTGTTGACAGGCAGTTATGAGAATGTATAATTGTTATAGGTTTGCGTGACATCACGCATATAATAAAGATTGAAGTGATTTTATTTGGCAAGCAGCATAAGAGAGATTGCTACTGAATTGGGAGTGTCCAGGACAACCGTCTGGAGAGCTCTGAACGATCTGCCTCGTGTTGATGAAGAGACCAAGGCCAAAGTGCTCCAATTGGCTGGAGAGAAAGGCTATAACAGCGGTGAGGCAACGAGAAAGTTCATCTCTCGCCGGGTAAGCAATGTCCAGTTCCTGATATATGATTATAAAAGACTGACATATCCTTTCTTTTATGAAACGATGCGGGGTGTACAGGAGGTACTATGGCAACACAATTGTAATATCCAGGTCACCAGCGCTGACGTATCGTTAATGGAGACTGGTAGTTGTTTGCCGGACCCAAAAGAGATCCTAAAGAATTTCGTCAAGGGAATGATTGTTTACGGAGTGGACCTGGGGCGTAAAGACCTGGACAGGTTGAGAAACCTCGGCATACCGTTTGCCTTGTTGAATTCCGTGCCCGATGGCCTGGATGAGGATATCTGCTATGTATATGCCGATTATGAAGCTGGGGTATATGCCGCGACTCGCCACCTGCTGCAATTGGGCCACAAAGATATTTCCTTCATTGCAGGCACAATGGAACTTCGTGTGGATCATGAGAAGCTCAAGGGATATAAAAGAGCACTGGCGGAATTCGGAGTCGATTTCAAAAGAGAGTATGTGCTTCAAGGCAATTATTCCTGGGAGGATGCAGCCGGAATTGCCAGACAGCTCGTGGCTTCAGCCGGACACCCCACAGCCATAATGTGTGCCGATGATACCATGGCTTTGGGTGCGATTGCTGCTTTGAGGGATGCAGGGTTACGTGTTCCTGATGATG
>JAQVUQ010000026.1 GCA_028699365.1 bacterium
CAGGGGATCCGGTCTGACGAAGGCATTGGAATTGGATAAGTAATTCTTGTTTACCAATGTAACCACCATAGCCTTATCACCGCAGACGATGCAACTGCCGTAATAATCCTGGCTGTCCTCTATTGTCAGCAGGCCGTCCACCGGTGTTCCTATCGAGGTCAGCGGCAATACCTGATGCAGTATGCCGTTTATTTCGCCGACAGCGTTCCATAATGTCGGATGTGCCAGCAAGCCCCGGTCACCGTGGGCGGGGTACCATTGCAGCGATTTAGCGCCGCCTGCAAGCGCCGTGTAGGCTTCCATACGCATCTCATCCGCTTCAAAGGCTCGGTAATCGTTGTAGCAGTAACCTTCGTTAAGGTAATAGAACGGCCTGGGACGTGCGGCAGCCTGCGTATTCTGCACGTGACCCAGAGTATTGCCGATAATGTCCCCGCCCCCCAGCGGATAAGCATGGGCGCTTAAATAGTCGGGTATCTGACCATAGTTGTACAGATTTGTCGGATATCCTGAATGATCTATTTGCAAATATGTAGGCGTCGCAGAATCGAATATTCGGCAGAACTGGTTGGCCCGCTCCACATCGCGTTTTATAGAGACGGCCGGCAAGTTACTTATATTGCCACGGCCGTCAGGCTCGTCTTCAAGATAATATGCCCACAACGCCGAGTGCCCTTTGATCGAATTAAGCGCAGTCAGTTGAGCATAATCGTAGTAAACCGGTTCATATTTTTCCTCACCGGGATACAGCTTGCTATAGTATATATATGCCCCTCCCAGGCTGTAATTTGCCAAGCTGTCATAGCCGCTTACTTGCACCGGAGTAAACCCGTGAGTAGCATCAAAAAGGTGGTTGTAGTATTGCTCCAGTGCCGAAGTGCCCATATTACCGAAAATGCCCAGGGGAGCGGGAGCAGGAAAGGCTCTTACCGTCGTAGAACGCACATCATCGGCGGTTCTGACGGCAATTGTGTGACAACTGCCCTTTACCCAGGCGGAAGCCAGGTTGACATGCGCGTAAGCATAGTCTGAGGAGACATCATAAACGGTTGTGCTGACAGACTGCCCGTCTATCTCAACGGATGATATTGTCGTTCCCGATTGGTGGCCGGCATAGATATAGAGTTCATCAAGATCGCTCCCGATGCCTACATACTCCAGCCTGAAGGCCGGATCGGTCATACCGACACTGGTTGTCAGGAATTCATTTCCCAGGACTGCGGTTATATCGTGCCGGGGTGCGTTGACAAGCGCACCCGACTCCAATCGCAAGTTAACCTCTGCTGTGCCGCCGGCGGGTATAGGGTTGGGGAATACACGATACCAGGCGATATCGGCATTTTCAATCTTTATATACTCATCCCTGACATCGGAGCCGAGGAATGTTTCGTCTGTCGTCCAGACTTTACCTACTGATCTGCCGTCCATCATGATCCGGTTTATCGCCAAAGGAGAGGTAGTCGGATTTTTAATATGCATGACGATATTGCCGGCATAGTCTATATCATCGGGCTCATAACGTACCGGACAAGATTGGGACAGGGAAATCTCATCCGGGGTCCAGGCCCGGCTGTAGATACTTACTTCATCAATAAGACCGTTGAAATAGCGGTTATCACTCGTTGAGGCATTATCCCCTAACCAGAGGGGATAAGCATTACTTATAAGCGCGGCCCGGGTGGTGGCTTCCGTCTTGGTAACGCCGTCCACGGTTATAGACATATACATATTATTGGGGTCCGTGGCGTTATATACCGCCACTATATGGCTCCAGCCACTCTCCTTTACCGGTACATCCGATATGATTTTGATATCTGAGTTCCCCACATAGCCGATATCGAACACAACTCTTCGAGAGGTATTGTATACGTAAATTGAGTAGCCGCTATCTGACGAGATGGAATACTCCTTGGCAACAACTACGTTATACGATGATGAGCCTGACCCCAAGTACTTGACCCAGGCCTCTATAGTCAATTCGCTTCCCGTTACATCCAGACTGGCGGTGTTGCCGCAATTGACATAGTCATCCGTGCCGTCGAACTGCAGACCCTGGCCGATCTTTCCGCTTACCCAACCGGCTCCATTGATCGTTCCGCTGTTGCCGTTACCGGATGCATCCGCCGTTGTTGTTCCCGTTCCCTCGTCGATATGCCAGTTGCCACGGGCCGCCAGATAATGCTTGTAGATTTCATCCTGGGTCCAGGCCCGGCTGTATATACTTACTTCATCGATAAGGCCGTTGAAATAACGGGTATCGCTCGTTGAGGCATTATCCCCCAACTGAAGGGGATTAGTCGTGGTTATAAGGGCATTCCGGGTGGTAGCTTCCGTCTTGGTAACGCCGTCCACGGTTATGGACATATACATATTGTTGGGATCCGTGGCGTTATATACCGCCACTATATGACTCCAGCCGCCATCCTTTACCGCCGCATCAGAGGTAATAGTAACATCCGCGGTCCCCGAATTGCCGATAGCGAACATAACTTCCCGGGTGGTATTACATACGTAAACAGAATACCCCTCATCCGACGTGACGGAGTCACCCTTGGCCGCTATGACGTTATACGTGCCCGAGCCGGTCCCCAGGTATTTGACCCAGGCCTCTATGGTCAATTCGTTTCCGGTTATATCCAGGCTGGCGGCGTTGCCGCAATTGACATAATCATCCGTCCCGTCGAATTGCAGTCCCTTGCCGATCTTTCCGTTTACCCAGCCGGCGCCGTAGATAGTTCCGCTGTTGCCGTTACCGGATGCATCCGCCGTTGTCGTCCCCGTTCCCTCGTCGATATGCCAGTTGCCACGGGTATCCGCCGCCAGGTAATGCTTATAGATCTCATCCGTGCTCCAGGCTCGGCTGTAGATACTTACTTCATCAATAAGACCGTTGAAATAGCGGTTATCACTCGTTGAGGCATTATCCCCTAACCAGAGGGGATAAGCATTACTTATAAGCGCGGCCCGGGTGGTGGCTTCCGTCTTGGTAACGCCGTCCACGGTTATAGACATATACATATTATTGGGGTCCGTGGCGTTATATACCGCCACTATATGGCTCCAGCCACTCTCCTTTACCGGTACATCCGATATGATTTTGATATCTGAGTTCCCCACATAGCCGATATCGAACACAACTCTTCGAGAGGTATTGTATACGTAAATTGAGTAGCCGCTATCCGACGAGATGGAATACTCCTTGGCAACTACTACGTTATACGATGATGAGCCTGACCCCAGATACTTGACCCAGGCTTCTATGGTCAGTTCGCTCCCGGTTATATCCAGACTGGCGGCGTTGCCGCAATTGACATAATCATCCGTGCCGTCAAACTGCAGCCCCTGGCCTATCTTTCCGCTTACCCAACCGGCTCCATTGATCGTTCCGCTGTTGCCGTTACCGGATGCATCTGCCGTTGTTGTTCCCGCTCCCTCGTCGATATGCCAATTGCCTTGCAAGGCAACATCGGCATTCACACTGCTAAGCATACTTAATATTAACAATGAAACTATTACCGATAAACTAATCGATAGAAATGCTCTCTTAATCTCCATAACAACGTTCCTCCTTTTTGCTTTTAACAGATCTTTCATATGGCTGTCTGTAAACAGAGCAACTATTAAGACCTCCCTTTACCCCTCCTTACTCTCCAATAATTCGTCCATTATCCTGTGAAAATTAACGGCGTCCCGCGGCAGGCCCACTTCCGGTGCCCAATTTGCCCACTCCAGTGAGAAGAACCCGTCAAAACCGTCCGCAACCATTAACTGCATGACCTCGCGGACAGGCATATTGCCCTCTCCCAGACCAACGAACTCCCAATCGTCATACATGCCCTCTACCAGAAACTCTGCTTCAGGTGCCGGGAACAGCTTGCCGTTTCCCTTGTATTTACAGTCCCGGGCGTGCAGATGCGTGATCTTGTCACAGGCTAACCAGTAGGCCCCTCCCGGGTCGTCACCGCTCAGAAGTGAATGCGTGAAGTCCCAGTTTATCGATAGTCCCGGGGCATCCGCCCGGGCTATGACCTCAGCGGCGTTCTTCACCCGGCAGAAATCATCGTGCGTCTCCAGGCAAAGCGTCACTCCGTGTTGGTCGGCAAAAAGCCCGCATTCCCTCAGTCCGCAAGCGATCCGATCGTAAAACCTTTCCCGGTTCTCCTCCTTCGGCTCGGGAAGACGACCGCCAAAGACTCTGATCAGCTTCACTCCCAGATCGGACGCCAGGGCAATATTATTACGGCAATCGTCAATGTTACGTCTGTATTCTTCCTCATCGGGAGAAGAATACCTGACCGATGTAGCCAGACAGCTTATGTCTATACCGCTGCCCCGGACCTTTTTCTTTATCTCGCTTCGCTCCATTTTAGACAAGCTCAGCTCTATGCCGTGCTTATGCCCTGCCGCAACACGGGGCTCAAAGCCGCCGTAGCCGTATTCTTTTGCCTTGGCAATAATGGTATCCAGATCCCAATCCGGACAACTGAAGGTCATAAAACTGATATTCATTTCTCTACACTCCCAACATTGCTACTTCTTGTCTATTACGCTCAGACGCGGCTTGACTTCATCCGTATAGCGCTGCATCAATTGCTGCCGCAATTCCTTATTACCGGCAATGACAACCGGCTTGGCCAGATCAAGGGGGAAGGTGATAATCAGCTTACCTCCCCTGGAAGTATAATCCACCGGCTCAAGGCCCTTGTCGCTGACAGAGAAGACATCGGCTGCGTTAAACCATGAGGGAACTTCCAGTTCCGTGATCACTTTACCTACCGGCGCATAGTTGAACGGGCTTCCCTCAGCAACCTGATGCCGTTTTACGGCCAGAAGCACTATAGCGTCCCGGCCTGATACCAGTGTAGCTTGATCCACGTCATTACGTTCTGTCGCCACCAGCGGCCATATATCCGCATCGGCCAGCAAAGGCCCCAGCGTATAAAAAACAGCGTTTATTCGCCCCAGTTCCGCCCAGGCATCAGGCCAGTTGTCCATGAGATCATGCAGCGGATAGTAGATTATACCTTTGCTGCCGCCCATAAGAGCATAATAGCACTGGAGCAATAACTCCTTGCCGGTCATGCCGGCCTCGCGCATATAATGGGGGCCTACACCCGCAACAAACCAGAAGGGCAGCGGAGCGGAGGCCCTCCTGGCGTGATAGCAGTGATCCATCGTTGATGAGCGCAATTTAGCCTCAAGGTTATAGCTGTGCACAAAGATAAGATCGGAGATACCGGCGAAGGCATAGCAGTCATTCGGCCAGCCGCTATGGTCTACGCTGAAGTGTACCGGCGCTTCCGGGTCAAGTTCCCGGCAAAAAGCGACGGAGCGCATCATCTCACGGCACATCCGCATCCAGCCGCTCTTGCTGCCGTCCGGCTCATCCATCAGGAAGTACTTCCAGCGGGGGTGAGGATACCTCAAATTACCTTTTTTAAAGGCGACAGGGTCTGCAAAAACAACGTCTTCAGCAGTTCCCCGCTCATAATCATATTCCGTCTGCTGCAGGGTTGATCTGCAACTTCCGGTGTAGCTTATAAAGTGCTCTTCCATGCCTTTTCTGGAGTTGCTCATCGCGCCGATGATAAATTCGGACGCTATTGCCCTGAATGAATAGACGACGGATGAACCGCTATTAAAGATTACCTTCACAAAATGAAACGAACCCTTATCGAGCAGCCGGTCGGTGGCTACCGATACATACGCCTTGCCGTGGAGGAACTCCCGGCTGAAAACCGACGCTTTCACCGGCCGGTCGTCCAGGGATACTGACGAAACACTCAGCTCCCCCGGCAGCTCTTTCTCCAGAAAGATATTCAGACTCTTTAAATCCGAGGAAAGGCTGATGGAACTGACCCGGGCCGGGGAAGAGACGACGGTTACCGGCACTTCCAATGTCCCAACTTTAGTGTCCACCGTTACGGTATAGGCATCGCCAGCCTGCTTGGCAGGCATGCTTGTCCTGATTACCAGTTCTGTTATGGAAGCAGCCGGCACAGGATTGGGCCTGACATCATACCAGAGCACCGCCTTGTTTTCAATCGTGAGATATTTCCGGCGGAATTCCAGCGGATCGGTTACTATCTCGTCCATAACCAACGGTCCTATGTTCCGGCCGTCAAGCTTGACGGCGGTAACAGGTAGCGGATTACCGCCGGTATTCTTCAGATAAACATGGAGCGATCCGGAATATCCATTGGCATCCGGCCTCCAGACGGCGTTATAAACCTGCAGGTTTGTGTCGGCCTGGCCTGGGGAAACCGCGGCCATTACACAAAGGCATAAGAGGAAACATACCCGCAGCAATAGCTCTTTACCCTGCATCCTTAGCTTACCTGCCGTTCTTAGCATATCTTGCCCTCTCCTCAGCCAGCACTTTATTGAGCTGGTTTTCAATACTGCTCAGCGCTTTGGCAACAGGTTGTTCCCCTAAAAGCGCCTTCACCATTTCCGTGTTCCAGATGCCGGCCAGCTTTCCGCCGCCTCCTCCCAGATAGGGAATGGAGGGCACCGCCCTGGCATATTTCATCGACTCCAGATAAGCCTCCTCATGCCAGGGGGTATCGGCCTTGACGAAATGTGTGGAGGCGGCTACAGATTTGCGGGCCGGCATCCAGTTACGCTCGGCCAACATGGCGGAAACTTCCTTGCCGCTCATAATTTTAACCAATTCCCAGGCCAGTTCCTTCTGTTTCGAGCCGCTCCAGATAGTATAGGATTCCCCGGTATAGCGCGGATATCTTCCCTGCGGCCCATTGGGCACCGGTGCCATGTCCCACTTCAGGTTCTTGCAGGCCGCAAACTGGTTGAGACAGTTCCAGGGCAAATATATGAACATCCCCAGCCTGCCGAGCATAAATATCTCTCTGTCTCCGCCCATCTCGGTAGCTGCAATAGTGCCGGGGGCAACTTTATACCTCTTCTCCAGATCCACCAGGAACTGCATGGCGGCAATAGAGCCGGGAGAGTTGACTACGCATTTGCTTAAGTCATCATTCATCAAATCCGCCCCGGCACCCCAGAGCCAGGACAGGGACCCTGTCCAGCCACTTGCAGAGTTCGATGTGCCATACTGGCTTATACGGCCGTTGCCGGTTCCCCCCTTCGTCAACGCTTTTGCCGCCTTAAGGAAATCTTCCCAGGTCCAGCCGGCATCAGGATAAGCCAGCCCGGCTTTATCGAACAGTTCCTTGTTATAATAAAGAATCTCCGGGCCGCCGGTAGTGGGCATGCCGTATATCGCCCCGGATGGAACCGAGCCCTCGTCAAACGCCTGGGAATAGAAATCACCTGTGTCGTAGCCGTCTCTCTTTATATACGGCCTTAAATCCAGCAAAGTGCCTCTGGTGCCTAAATCAGCCAGCGATTTATTGGCAATGGCTATTACATCTGGAGCAGCATTACCGGCCATTTGCGTTTGTAATTGCACCTGATTTGATGTTTCCTCCTGTCTGATCTTGACACCAGGATGCTTCTTCTCAAAATCGGCCACTATCTTATCGTAAACGGGGTTAAGCTCGGGCGATGAAAACCGCATGAACCGGATAACCGTCTTTCCCTCGTTTTTATCACCGCAGCCGCCGCATATCATAGCCGCAGCCAAAGACAACAGCACCGCTAATTTAGCCCGCTTTATCATTTGACTCATCCTTCCCTCATCCTAATACAACTCCCGCTCATTTTTTCTCTTTCCGTTGCAACTGCTCCAGAACCGCTTCTACATCCTGCTTTCGCTCCTCGTAAACTGCGTTATTGCCGGCAGGGGTTGCATCTTTAGCTGAGCCTGCTTCCTTCAAGGCAGCTTTCTCCACTTCGGCTATCCTGTCCAGCCCGGGTTTCAGCTCGGTCAGATAAATACGGTTTATTTTATCAAACAGTTTCCTGTCGTTGGCGATGACAACCATTTTGGTCAGGACTATCCGGTCGAAAGTCAGAGAGATGCTGTCGCGCCCTTCCTGCCGGCAGAGTATCCGGCGCGGGCCATTGGCATCCACCATAAATACGTCGCCGGCTTTTATCCAGGCGGGCAATCTTAGAGTCACCTTCACCTTCTTCGCCGGCCGGTAACTGAAAGGCTCGGACAGTTTTTCGATGTAGTTCCTGTTGACAAGCACCAGCACCACCGCGCTCTCCCCGCAGACTATGGTGCCGGGCTCGATGGTATCGACATTTACCCTGGCCAGCGGCAACGGCTCGCCTGTAACCAGAAGACTGCCTACCATCTGCATCTCGGCGTTCAGCCTGCCCACCTCAGACCACACCTGCACCTTGTGCGCTTTTCCGGCAGGCGCATCTTTACGGGTATTGAGAATGCCGCCGTGAGGTGGATACCAGAAGATGCCCTTGCCTCCCAAAGCCAGGGTATCGTAGACCCAAATACGCTCTGTCTCCGGGCTTGGATAGTATACGTCCGTTTCTGACCATGTCCCCAGATGAGGAATGTTGTATGTCGGTCTGGGAGCACAGGCATCTTTTTGCATGGCGGCAACAAAAGCGGAATCCATCAACGGATAATAATAGCGATGCCCGCCGTTTATATCGGCCACCTCCCCATAGACCCAGTAATTTTCCGGACGATAGGTATTGCTTATCTGAAGAAAAGTAGGGTGTACGGGATCTGCAATACGGCAAACCAGATCGGCATTGGCCATCTGCATGCCGTGATTGCCCAGGTTATCTACGGGAGTGTCATCGGAAAAATAATCCGCGCTTCCATCTGGCTCGTCGCTAAGGAAATAAGCGAATACATCTTTGTCGCCAGCCTGCTTTACATCATTAGGAACGCCATAAGATATCTCCCTGCGCCGGCCGTTTTCGGTCACCCTTTGAGAATAACAAGGAGCTCCCTTCATCCCGGCTTCCTTCAGCCAATCCCACCAGGCAGGTTTACTCGGTCCAAAAGAAGCAAAAATATCTATAAAGCAATCTCTGTAAGTCTTGAGCAAGCCGGGGCTGATATTGCCCATCGTCCCGATCATAAAGCCGGCAGGCATTACCCTGACCATATAGGCTGTCTTTTCCCTGCCACTTTGATCGGAAACTCCTATTACGTGAAAAGATCCCTCTTTTAAGGGCTTGCCCAGATTGATTTTTACCAGAGCCATATCCCGTTGAAAGTAAGGCCCGGGAACATACGGTGGATGGCTCAGCTTGGCTGCCTTTACAAAAGACGGCGCGGGGATATACGCTTTATCCGTGACATCGGTTCCGTCCAGGTAAATTTTACCCAGCTTCATATCTTCCGTGCACAGCTTCCTTACATAGACATATACTTCATCCAGCTTATCCGCAAACATTATGTAACTTAACCAGAGCCTGGGACGTACCAGAGGGATATCGGCCTCTACGGACTTGCCGCCCTCCAAATCAACTTTCACCTTCACAGTGGGAACAGCCGGCTTCTTCCTTAACCTGATGATTATCTGCGCCGGTTGTCCGGGCTCTACCGGATTGGGATAAACACGGTACCAGATAACATTGCCGTGTGCCGGCATAGTCTCAAGCGGCTTTTTCTTGTTCATATCCGCCGCCTGTGTCATACCCGCTTCATCTGTGGTCAGGATTGTCCCGATATCTTCACCCATCAGCTTTATCCGGCTCACTCTTAGCGGCCGGCCTGACGGGTTCTTCAAATAAACATGCAGCGAGCCCCCGCAGTTGACCGGTAAGCCGCTCTCCTTTACCCAGCCCATTTCGGCACGCTCATGGTCCCCTCGCCAGTAGGCCAGATCCAGGAACTCTTTGCCGGTATCCGCCCGGCATAGTCCGGGCATAAACAGAAGCCCTATTAATATAGCTGCCTGCATAATTAACAATGACTTTAACTTAATCATTTTTATATACTCCCTCTCCCAAAATGCCGGCCAGAGAATGGTCATTTGCCCGGCAGATTGGCCAGAAACGTCTTCTCATCCACGAAGCGAGTTATAATTTCGATCGTAAGATCCCCCTGCTCGTTACAAGGGGATATATCGGCTTTAAGAAGCCGGGGGGCTGCCGTCCTCTCAAAAAAAGTCATGGTCAATTTGGTCGACTGTTGCGAGGCGGTTATTCCATCTATCGATAAACCTTCCCGTGGAGCCAACACTATATAACAACCGGCCTTGTTCCCTATCCGCTCTTTCTCATCCGGCTTGATGCTGTCCATGAACCGCCGGGCAATTGTCTGGCGCAGTAACGTAAAGACGCGCCTGTTCGGCGTATCACCAAAGAAAGCCGGTGTTGTACCCTCCTTAAGCTCAAAGGCGGCTCCTGCCTGATACAGGCTGTCTCCGATATCGCCAAACTGAAGGCTGGGGCCGTATATTACCTCTTCTCGGTAGGTGACATCAAGCTTGACCGGCACATAGAAATATATCTCTTTGGCACTGCGACCCGATTTATTGCCGTAATAAAGTGTTCCTGTTCCGGCTACAGTCGAAAACTCTCCTTTGTGGGCCCCTTCCCGGCAGACCTGAATAACTACGGGAACGTTAGATGCACTGAGCTTTCCGATAACGGGGCCTAAGACTTCCCCTCCTGCCCGTGCCGGGCTATAAGGCGCAAAGAAACCTCCCCAGAACCCGGCCAACAAGACGCAAAGTACCGTTAGAACAGGCCGCATCATAGCAATCCCCTTTCCTGACAATAAAAGTATTCAGCTTTTTTCAGCTACCGCTTTACTTCTTTATGCTTTCCGTCTGGTTGGGATTGAGAAATACGGAGGGCGGAACATCCAGTGCTTTGCCCAGTTCTATCCCGCCACGATCAAGACTGTGTTTTACTCTGCAACTGTTGGATGGATAGGAAAAAGACGGCAGCATATTATATCCTTTTCGCGTATTCCAGGTTAAAGCTCCTTTTTCCGGCAACCAGGTAGCGAAACCGGCCTTCTCGTTGATAGCCACCCCATACCGCGCGCCCACATTCCTACATAACGCATCTTTTGTCAGGGCCATAGGCTCGCTCATGGTATTATCCTGAAAAGAGGTGAAGAAGCCGCTGACCATGAAGTTGGTTAGACTAAGCCTTTTGTCTTCGGGATAGGACAGGTCCAGGTAATATATGCCGCTGTTATTGAAAAATGTAAAGCATCCGCTGAATAACGGCTGGCCGGGTTGTTTGGCATCCTTGTCGGTGGTATTGGTTGCCTCCTCGTGAAAATAAAACCTGGCGGCAACTGCTCCCTTCTCCAGCTCAACTGTAAGGGGTGCATTCCCCTTCCCCAGAGAATCAATACCGTAGCCGTATAAGGGTATCTTTATCTTTGCGTCTCCGTCACTTAAAGAAATCGCCTTTATCCCGTTTCTGTCATTTCCACCGCTCAAACCTATAGTTGCGGCTATCTTGCCCGTATCGACTATACCGGTATGGCCGTTCAGAACCATAGCTTTAACCGGGGCATATGACGATGCCTTCTTCAAGCCGTTTTCAACAACATCGAAGTAGAGATAATACTTGATTGAACTTCCTGCTTTCAAAACGGTATCTTTACCACCGAGCACAAAGACCATGTTGCCCCTGCCGTTGCCTGTCTCATCTGCTGCATCCTTATACCTGTTATCGTCATATTGCAACGGCGCCTCTCTTGTGCCATCCTGACTGATCAGGCGCAGGGAATTAGGCAGGTCCAGGGTTCCTTTGCTTTTCAAGCTCTCTAAAAGGAGGTTGAAATCAACCGGTATCTCTATAGGATAATCCGAATAACTAAGCTCGCCGGGGGCAGCCACCGTTACCGGTATGCGATAGTTCCAGACACTGCCGGTATCCTGCCCTTCGGCCGGCATCCACCACTTGTCCCCGGCAATCGCCGGCGGCACCGTCGCCAGAAGATAAAAACAGACCGTCAATACCCATACCAATGATCTTCTCACTTCTTCCTCCCACTTACTCTTTAATATTGCTATCGTAAACATTGCCGGCCTTCAGTTCCTCCCGACTCAAAGCTTTCACATGCCAATCGGCAAATAGAACGTTCGCCTTCCCGAAATGACGCAGATGGACAAACTGGCCTGTACTGGATGTATTATGGTAATAATAAGGGGTTTGTTCACCGCCCGCGCTTACTGAATCGACTATAAGAATAAATTCAGCCGGTTTAGCAATAGCATATATTTCGTAAGCCTTATATCCCGACTGATACCTCATACCATATGCTCTGCGGTTTACCCAGGTGTACGGATTACATGAAGGACAGATAAATATGCTTGCTCCACCCGCAACCGGCATCGGCGCATATTTTCCTTCATAAAGGTATTGGTACCAGTATATACTTTGTGTTGGATGCTTTACCGGGGTGCTGAATCCGTCGTAATCCTGGGCGTACATGGACATTGCCAGCCCGATTTGCTTCAGGTTGGAAGTGCACGTAGTTGCCCGCGCTCTGTCACGGGCATGTGTGAAAACAGGGAAGAGGATAGCTGATAACAGAGCTATTATAGCGATGACAACGAGCAATTCGATCAACGTAAACCCCTTTTTGCCTTTACCTTTTAGTATTGACATACAATCATCTCCTCTTTATTATTTCTGATCGTAGAGGGTAGATTCCTTTTAAAAGTTATCCGGGTTTAAAGCAGACGCTCTATTTACATTATACACCGCGGTACAGCGGCTCCAATATCAATTCTCATTATCTTGGTATTAAATCCTACGGCAACCGACAGAGCCAAACCGTCCTTAGGGATTTATCAATCTCACGGCATTGCCGCTATAGATCTTGTCGATTACGTCCGGGGGCAAATTCAGGCTGTTCAAAACCTCCTGATGAGCGTTTTTGAAATTGTCCCGTGCATAGAGCACCCGGTCCTGAAACTCCAGCAGAAACCCCACGGCAAACTCAGAGTCTCGCTTCAGGGCGCTGCATCCGGAGCCGGCGGAGATATCACAATACAGATTAGGATAGAGCCTCAGCATCTCTATAATCTTGCCTCCAGGCACAATCTCCCCCCCCGGATACGGATCCTTGTCATATTGGTCATCACCGGAGATGTGCGCCCAGAAGCCGGGAGCATGCCCCAGAAAGATAGTCTCGGGGCAGGCCTGCAGGGCTCTCTCCAATGCTTCTATACCGCCGCCGTACCAGTAGTTGGGGCGAGGATATTTCACCCCATTGTCAAACTCATAATCTATATGTACCGTTACCGGCAGTCCCTTTTCCCCGCAGAACCTGAACATTCTCAGAGCATCGGGGTTGTCGTAGGTCATGCGCAGCTTTAACTCGCCGCATACCTGCACTCCGTATGTCTCCACCGCTGCCGCCAGCTTGTCTATGGCTTCCGGCCGGCGGGGATCGGGGGCATAACCCAGAATAAACCTCTCCGGTGCTCTCTCTTTATAGGACAGGCACCTAGCAAAGGGTATCGGCCCGCCCTCTCCCGGCTGGGGTATAGAGTGATTGCAGCCGGGATCATACTCATCCACCGGAGTCTCCCAGCTCAACAGCCAGGTCTTGTCTATACGGTAATTGTCCATATTGGCCAGAAACTTTTCCAGGTTATGGCCTTGCCAGTCAGGGTGATTATGGACGTCTATAATCATGATTTTATCCTCCGTTTCAATATCTTTATCCAATCAGTATATGCCCCAAGAACTGAGGATAGCTATAAATATCGTCTCAGGCTAAATTAAGTTTATTCATATCCAGGACTTCGGAGAGCGGCTCGAAGGCAATCCGCCAGCTTCCGTCTCCGGACGTAAAATCCAGCTTCACGCGAATCACCAGCGTATTGTCCCGAGCATCCTTGCTGATATAACAATCGCCGGTATTCCTAACACCTAGATTGTCAGGAGCATGAATAAAAATACTACCCTCTTCTCCAGCGGGACGGACGGCTCGGCCGCTCAGTGTCATACTTTGCGCATTCCAATCGACAGTCTGAAGTTCCATTTCACCCATTAACAGATGCATGTCCGTGGCTAAAATCACGGGATGCCCTATGTATTCAGCCAAACGATATACCTGCACTGTAAGGGGAGGGAGGCGAAGCTGCAGTGCTCCTGAAATCCGCCCCACATACTCCTCGTTCCAGAATTCCCAGACCAGATACTGCTTTGC
>JAQVUQ010000373.1 GCA_028699365.1 bacterium
AAGGAGCAACAGTCTTGCAGCATCTTCTTGCCGATAACGGATACCATTAGCATGTAAATGGCGAAAATTATTGAAACCGCATAGATCCCTGTATAAGAGTCTCGATTTTTCAGGGCCCTCTTCAGAGCTAGAAAGACCTGCGCACGGACTGGCCGCCGCCCGATCCAAGGAGTTCTCCTGACGACAAGAGCACAAAATGCCACAGCAAGGGCGCAGGCTATGCCTACTGCCAGCAGAGGCATCCTCCAACCAAAAGCCCGGACAATTGCTTCAAAAGGCATGGTGCCCAGAAGTCCGCCACTATAGCCGACAAACAGGCTGATACTTAGCAGAACAGAAAAATTCCTGTCGCTGAAGTAGCTGTCAAGCTGCTTGACTAGGGACAGATATATCAGGCTAGCGCCCAGTCCCATCATGAAACGACTGGTATAAAGCATGGTCAAGTTGCCTGACAACGGGAATAACAGGGAGCTGACGGCCAGCACCGTCCCACCCGTCAGCAGGATGCGAACGGGGCCTAACCTGTCTACCAGCACGCCAGTAAAGACCTGCATACCTCCATAAACATATGAAAAGATGCTTCCAAGCATGGTGACGGCGAAGGAGGAGAGCGACATGTCCACCTGCAACTCATCGAAGATGGTGCCGGGTACAGCCACACGCTGAAAATAGGAAAATGCATAGACGGCGTTCATGGAAGCTATGACCAGCAATAGCGCGCGCTTGTCCCTCAAAGCACCTGCCAGCCCAGCGGCAGCCGTCATCGTCACTCTCGTATTGAAAAACCTCATCAATACTCCAACCAAACCCTTGATAACAGACTTTGTCTCAGAAAAAGAACAGTTACTATCAGACCAAAAGCCTGGCGGCGTTTCCCCAAGCTATCTTCTCAAACACCTCAGTGTTTATCTTTCTCTCATCCCGCAACTGGAGCAAGAGGTCCACCAGCGGTGTCGGGGTATCAGGAGCGCAGATGTCTGTACCGAAGAAGAGCCTGTCCTGGAACTCGTTCAGAAAATCCACCGCATAATTCAAATCTCTGGCCAATGCGTTATGTCCGCTGCCTGCAGACAGGTCTCCAAGCAGATTCTCATAGCGCCGCATGAGCTTGGGCACCGCCCCCTCTTCTTTTACGGGATGCTTTGGGTAACCGTATCTATCCTCCGGTGTCTCCAAGGGGGCCATCTCTGCCCAGAAGGTCTGAGAGTGCCCCAGGAACTTCAACCGGGGATATTTCTGCAGGCTGTACTCCAACTGGGGCAGTCCCGGTTCGTCATAAAGCCCGTATATCCCGCCGATCCTGGGGGCCATGTGAAAGGTCACCGGCAGCTCTTCAGCTTCGGCATGCTTAAGGAGATTCTGCACCAAAGGATCTTGAAACGGCAGATTGGGGCCTATTTCTCCTATGCCTTTACAGCCTTGCTCTTTATAAAAGCTCATCAATTCGTTTAGGGGCGCCGTAGCAGAGTTAGTCATAGCCCGTGGATCGATATTGCAGAAGGGGATGAACCTGCCGGGGTATGTTCTGCATATCTCCAGTATATCCTCGTTGGATTGAGGCACATATACACATTCAGGATTGAGTCCCGGTAGCAGGACAGCGCTCTTGACGCCTATACTTTCATAGCGCTCCAGCAGTTGCGGTGGTGTTGTATAAGCTTGTTTGCCGCCTCTTGTCGGGCCGGGAATACGGCGGGTATGAACGTGAATGTCTATGAACATGCTTCGCCTCCTTTCTATTTCTTCAGACCTTCTGCCAACAAGGCATTTATTACGCGGGTAGCGTTAACCGCCGCCTGTTGTGCTGTCTGCTTTCCCAGATAGGCCAAGACCAACTGGTCACTGATGGCCTTTTGCCACTGATCTGTGGGAGCATACGGTGTCAGCGGGCTGGGCACGGTATACTTCACCTCATCCATGAACACCTTGTTTAAGCCGGCCGGATGATTCGGATTGCCCAGGAACATATCTGACTCGGCTATCTTTTTTACTACGGGGATGTTATAGCCTACCTTGGCCAACTCTTCTTCACATCTACCCACCACCAGATATTCCATAATCTTCCAGGCAGCTTCCGGATGCTTCACTTTACTGCTCATCACCCAACCGAACGGCCCGGTCACGATATTAACTCTCTTCTTCTGGTGCAGGCCTGGGGCTACTCCCCACTTGAAGCTCTTGACCTGCTCCTGCACTATCGGCACAAAGTATCTACCGGACAGGAACATGCCCAGCCTGCCGGTCTGAAAAAGCTGCAACTGGTTGGAACTCTGCATATCGCTGTAAGAAGGCATGACTCTGTCTTTCATCCTGAGATCCACTACATATTGGAAGGCTTCTATAGCCTGCGGGCTGTCCAGCAGGCATCTCTTGCCGTCAGGGCTGAAGACACTGCCGCCGTTCTGGGCTACCAGCAGAGGTATGTCTACAACAAAGCCGCCATATCGCCGTTGTCCGCCTTCGCCTGTGGTCAACTTCTGCGCCGTCTGCCGGAATTCAGCCCAACTCATGCTCCCGGTGGGATATGGCACCCCGCCCTTATCGAACATGTCTTTGTTGTAAAACAGGGTGCAGTCCGGAGACCAATCGGTCCCAAATCCGTAGATCGGTCCGTTACCTACGGTTTTGTTCTGTGCCTCGTATTTGTATTTATACAGCACCTGAGGGAAGAAGTCTTTCAGTTTCAACATGCTGCTCTTAGCGATATACTTATCCAGTGGCTCCAGGGTGCCTCTCTGTACATAAATGGGGATGTAGTCAGGGCCAAGCCGGAAGATATCCGGGGGGTTGCCGCCAACTATCATGGTCATAAGCTTGGTTTGATACTGCTGAGTGAACCATATCTTCTCCACTTTGATATCGGGGTTCTGCTTCATGAACTCATCAATCGATTTGTCGATGATCCGGCAACCGACATCCGTAGGAGAGTAGCTGCAGGCTATGGTGATAACCGTCTTGCCCTGCTGCTCTTCTTTGCCTCCGCAACCGACAACCATCATCGCCAATACAAGAAATAACAAGCAACAGCTAAAGAGTCTTATCATTGGTGATCCTCCACATTCTGTCCTTCTCCCAACAGTTCATTAACCTTGCGAGTGGCGTTCACCTCTGCCTCTTTGGTAAACGTATGTACGCACACTACTAATTTATGCTTCTTGACGTTTCACACCAGTTTATGCCATCGAAAACGAAGGTCATCGCATCATCCGCTGTTGAAGTAAACGCCCCCGCTGTTCTTATGTTGCCGGTATTTGTGATGGTGGTATTGGCATCGGTAAACTTTACAGCTATCTTTTGCCCTGTATACCCCCCGCTAAAGCTTGTAATGCTTGTCAGCGAGGTATTGGCTGTTTGGAAAACATCGGTTAGATAGTAATTATAGGTAACAGACGGTGATGTTGCACCATTAGCAAAGGTGCTGATACCTGCCGACGGTGCATTCGATACATATACCTTGATCTCATCCCAATAAACCACCGAGCTGTTTGAA
>JAQVUQ010000374.1 GCA_028699365.1 bacterium
CTCATTCATAACATCTCCTTTTAATAACATTTATGGAATTATACCCAACCTGACCCGATACGAAAATTTCCCAGGTGAAATGCATCATTTTTTGCATATGCCATTCATGTTTGCTATGATATTCAGAAGGCGGTTTTATGAGGGCCTTCTATGACGCTTTACCGGAGGTTGAAATGTCCAGGGTATTTTCAGGCATCGTCTGTGCGATGCTCTGCCTTCTGTTCAACTTTACAGCCCAGGCCGATCCCATACATGATGCCGTAAAGAAGCAGAATACGGGTAAGGTTGCGGCTATGTTGCGAAGCAATCCCAGGCTGGTGAATGCCAGAGACAGGGATGGCATGACCTCTCTGCACTGGGCCGTATCCATGGGCAACAAGTATATATTGAAGTTGCTGCTGGATCACGGAGCCGATATCAATTCCAGAAATAATAACGGGAATTCGCCTTTGCTGCATGCAATCAATATCGAGACGGCAAATCCTCAAATGGCAATTCTGCTTATCGAGAAGGGTGCGGATATTCGTGCCAGGGGCAAGCTGGGCCAGACACCTTTACACCGCACCGGTAACCCTGAAATCGCCCGGTTGCTGATAAAACGGGGTGCCGATGTCAACGTCAGGGATAATAACGGCCGGACACCGTTATACTATGCCAGGAGTGTAGCCGTGACAAAGCTGCTCATAGAAGAGGGGGCGGATATCGATGTCAGGGATAACGGCGGCCTGACACCGCTGCATCTCACCGATAATACGGAAACGGCCCGATTGCTGATGGAAAAAGGTGCTGATGTCAATGCGCGAAGCAGTGACGGCAGAACGCCGTTATTCTATGCCGATGTCAAGGAGGTCCCGCTGTTGATCGAGAAAGGCGCTTCCGTGGATATCAGAGACAACTACGGCCGGACAGCGTTATACTATGCCAACGATGCGAAAATGGCCGGAGTGCTGATAGAGAATGGAGCGGACGTCAACGCCAGGAGCAATAACGGCTGGGCTCCGCTTCATCGCACCCAGAATATAGAGGTGGCCAGAGTGCTGATAGAAAAGGGTGCCGATGTCAATGCTCAGGATATTGACGGCAACACGCCTCTTCATATCAATGTCATTTACAACGATGCGCCCATGATAAAATGGCTTGTTGCCAACGGCGCCAATGTCAATGCCAGGAACAAGGCGGGAAACACTCCCGCAGCATTGACCAAAGACGAGGCAATGATTAAGCTTATGAGCAGATACGAGGATAAATAATTCAGGATTATAGGTGAGCGTTTTGTCATATTCCATGGATCACGATCTTTATAAACTGGCTGAAAGGTTCTGCCGGCCGTTGCACTTGCCGTTTGATCCGGAGCAGGCTCTGAACGAGCTTCCGATCGCTGAGTTGCACCGGATGCGCCGTGCCTTGAATATCAAGGGGGCCAGCGCTCTTCCCAAGGCGCGGTTGGCTGCATGCATAGCCCGGACTCTGCCTGAAGCGACCGAGCGATGTTTCGAGTGGTTTGATGAGATTCTGTATCAGGTTATGAGTGATGCCGATTCACGGACGGGGAAACTGGATGAGATATTCTTCCCTCCGGAGTATCTGGAATACCTTCATGACCGGGGAATGTTGTTTGCCGGCTTTACCCGGGACGACGAGACAGTCATGATCGTTCCTCCGGACGTGCTGGCAAGGTTTCGCCGCATCGACGGACCGGAATACCGGGACAGGGTGAAGAAAAACACGGAATGGAGCCGGATTATCGCCGGGTTGCTGCGGTATCACGGTGTATTGATGTTTGATGAGCTATACGAACTCTTCAGCACGTATATTTGCGAGGAACCGGACGAGCGGTACCTTCTGCACTTTGCCTTGCACGCATCCGAATATAACACCTTGATAACCGTGATTCCCGACGCCTTCGTTAATATATTTGCCGATGATCCCGATCATGTGCTGGCTGAGCGTAAGGCCAGGCTGGATCTTGGGAACTATCCCTTTACCAAAGCGGAACTGCTGGAAGCCGGTAAGGTGAATATCGTCGATAACGATGAGGCGTTCTGCAACATGGTGATACATCTCAAGCGTATGGGAATGGAAGATTACGATGCGGTTATGCTGACGGCAACCATGCGTATGTCCTGGCAGAACGATATTTCACCCAACGATATGATCGGGGAAACATTTGAGCTGTTGGGACGCGCTGCGTCATCCAGGGATGAAGTAGATAAACTGATGGCGCAGATACAGGAGCTTGTCAATAATACGCGTTTATGGATTCTCAGAGGACATACCCCCAATGAAGCGGCAGCAAAAAGAGCCTCAGCTTCATTGCCTAACCTTCCCGCCCGGCCCAAACTGACCCTGATTGCCGGCGGAAAGACGGGACATAACGATCCCTGCCCCTGCGGCAGCGGCAAGAGATACAAAAAATGCTGCATGGAGAGGGAAGATATATAATCTCTTGACGTTGCGTATGACTTAGGCTTTTGTGGTAAAATAAACGTATGAGCAATAAACACGCGCAAAAACGTGAATGTTTGCCTGAATTCCTGAGGGATCTCTTTTGGGATTATGATTTCGACGATCTGAATTGGCAGGATGACCGCGATCTGATTACCCTGCGCGTTTTGGCCAGCGGCACCTGGGATGCTGTCAAATGGCTTAGAGATATGTTGGATGACCGTTCCCTGCGCGAATGGATTATATCCCGGCAAGGACGCGGACTGAGCCCTGCTCAGCTGCGCTTCTGGGAGCTCAAGCTTAGATTGTCGCATAAAACTGTAAGCGTGTGGATAAAGCTGCAATGCAGCGGCCCCTGGGGCGGGAGGAACTCCTCGTGAAATGGTTTCCCCAGGTTATGGTAAACAAGCAGGCAATTGTCCTCGATAATATCGGCTCACTGCTGACATCCTTGAACTTCTATCTGGCCGGTGGTACGGCTGTGGCTTTGCAGTTGGGCCATAGAATGTCGAAAGACCTGGACTGGTTTACGCAGGAGCCACTTCAGGATCCTTTAGCCCTGGCACAATCCATTCGGGAGAATGAAATCGCATTTACAACCGCTGCCGTATCCAGGGGGACGCTGCATGGCGCTATCTCCGGTGTAAGAGTTAGCTTTCTTCATTACGGTTACCGGCTGCTTAAGCCGCTGTCGTATTCTCCTGACAACGTTTGCAGGCTGGCGTCTCTGGATGATCTGGCCTGCATGAAACTTTCCGCTGTAGCTCAACGTGGGTCAAAGAAGGATTTCGTCGATATCTATGCATTGGGAATGCAGCATCGTCCTTTAGCAGAGATGTTGGAGCTATATGGTGAGAAATATGATATTAAAGACATTGCCCACTTACTCTATGCCCTGACTTACTTTGATGATGCAGATAAAGAGCGCTTGCCAAAAATGCTTTGGCCGGTGCGCTGGTCCGAAATCAAAAGAGAGATTACCTGCTGGGTAAACGGTGTCACCGGCTGATACTGCTTTACTGATTAGTTATTTCTATGAAGCG
>JAQVUQ010000375.1:0-1436 GCA_028699365.1 bacterium
CGGCTGACAGCATCACGCTTATTGTCAGACGTGGCCCGGAGTTGCTCGGGCATCCGGCTTTCTCCAGAGTTTTGAGAGGGGTTATAGAGAAGACGGCTGAATCCAAGCTACACTTGGAATTTATGTTCCTGGAGCCTGATGTCATGAACCGTGAAGAGATACGGGAAAAGGTTTCCAGCATCAATACTTCAGGCGTGCTGATCCCGCTGATCCCTTACATGGAGGAAGACCATCTTAAGCCTCTTAAAGAGAAGAATATACCGATAGTGTTTATAAACAAACGGTTTGCTTCTGTGAGCCCCTATATGGTTTCCTATGGTCTGGACAGACCCGTACACCAGGCGGTTGAGGATATGCTGCGCCGAGGCAGAAAGAAGATCGCCCTCATAGGCAGTCCCTGGGACGCCATCTTCGGGATGATAAAAAAAGGTGCCGACAGGGCGCTGGATGAAGCCGGAATTAAGTTGAAGGACGAGATGGTATTACGGTGTCCTTACTCCTTTGAATCAGGGCGGCAGGCCATGGAGGGTCTGTTGAAGAGAGGCAATTTGCCGGATGCCGTAATTGCTGAGGATGAATACGTGGCTTACGGCGTGCTTGATGCGGCCGTAAGGAGTGGCATTTCTGTTTCCAGTGATATGGAACTTGTGGCCGTAGGCGGTTTTTTGGAGAAGGTATCGATGCGGCCTAAACTCCCCACAGTACGTATCCCGCTCTTTGACGTGGGGTTCAAGGCGACTGAGATATTGCTGGATATGATCGCCGGCCGGACGCCTGTGCTGGAGGATATAATCGTGGATAGCCGGTTTGACCGGCAGATGGAGGCTGTTTCGGTCTGACGGTTGTAATACAAAAAATGGTATCAGGAGGTGGGTCATGAAAAGAAAAGGTTTTACTTTAATAGAACTACTGGTCGTCATTGCTATAATAGCGCTGTTGGCATCGATCCTGTTCCCCGTTTTTGCCAGGGCCAGAGAGAAGGCTCGGCAGGCAACCTGCCAGAGCAATCTAAAGCAGATAGGCGCAGCTATCGTTATGTATTGCCAGGATTGGGATGATACCTTGTTTCACTATAATAACGGACCCAACAATGAATGGGATGTCCAGTTGATGCCGTATCTTAGTATGAAATGGGGGATGGGAGATAGAGCAACCGTTTACTATTGTCCCGCTTCCAAGCCGTATCCCGGTGTAGAGATGTATCGAAACTTAAGTTATGCTTTTAATGGTAGAGTCGCTGAAAACGTTAATTCATCAGGTGCATTATCCGGTTTGGAAGACCCTTCTCGCACTCTTCTGGTAGTGGATAGCGAAAATACAGCGGGCAATAATACCTCCTGGTTAACCTACCAGGGCCCAACCGTTAATTACAATTATGAGGGTAACAAAAATTTCCCTTACAACCGTCATTCCGGAGGAGTTAATGTTCTATTTGC
>JAQVUQ010000375.1:1446-3483 GCA_028699365.1 bacterium
GGCCTACCGTAAAAGTCGCTAGTGGAACCCCCCCCGAAGGAACCAAGTGGTATAACGGCGGAGGAATTTATTGAGTTGATCTGATGAAGGAAGCGGATTTGAGGAGGTAAATTAAGTGCTTAATAGAATAATCGTAAACCAAGTTGTCGCCCTGTTGTTCTTAGGATTCTTCAGCCACTGTGCTTTTGCTCAGACAAACGTAGGCATCTATGAGAACAGTGCCGGGGCAAAGGGTATCTATGAGGGGTTAAAGGGAGAGAAAGACCTGCAGGTAGAGATGGTCAAGAGCACTAAACTAACCCTGGATGATCTCTTAAGGTATGATATTTTAATTATCGGCAGCCTCAAGGGAATGGAACAAGGTAGTGTACAGGCGGTCAGAAGCTATGTCAATTGTGGCGGAGGTATTCTGCTGCACCATGACGCCTGCGGCTACCGTGATTGGAAAGAGCCGTTGTTCCCGGATATCTGCCGGGGCATCAGGGTTACCAGAATGAGCACACTGGTGCCTCTTTTAGATACCAGGCACCCGCTGCTGCGGGATATGCCCAAGGAATACACCCATGCCTATTACGATCACGTTGTCCTGGGCAAAGGGCCCAAGGGAACAGTAGTTGTAGAGGATAAGGACGGCACCCCGGCAGTAATAACCGGTGAAGCCGGTCACGGCCGGGTAGTGGCCAATGGATCTATTACCGGATACTGGTCCGAACAGGATACGCAGCGTCAGGGAGAAGGCGCGCCCAAAGACGGGGAATTGAAAATACTGTTGAATGAAATCTCCTGGCTGGGAGAGAAGCCCGTTACTAAGCTTGCCAAAGAAGAACTGGACAAGAGAAAGAAATTGTTCCAGGTTGAAGTTCCCTTAGCGGGGAACACTGCCACCGAAAATACCTCCTGGTTTTCCGATGACATGCTGCGAGGCAGCTTCCTGATCAGACAGCCTGTAACAGAATTAGGCGGCAGATTCTTTCTTTTTCATGACGTACAGGTTGTCGGCAGATATATGGATAGGGAACAAATGAGGGCTTACTTGCGTCAACTGAAGTGGCTCGGCGTAACCGATGTAGCCTATGCTGATGATCTTTACGGCAATAAAATCGGTCATCAGACAGATATTCCCGCTAAATTCCCAGGCATAGGAATAAACTACGGATTTGAAAAAAGAAGCTCTGACCCATTGCTGGATATGGTAAAGATAGCCAGGGATGAGGGGATTAACATCTGGGCAATGTGGCATGCGGCGGCACTACCGGATAACATGGTAGCGTATGATCAGGAAGGGAAAAAGTACGTTCATTCCTCTTATGGATGTATTGTAGATGTTCTGTCTCCTGATTACCGCCGGCTTTGCCATGCTCTGATCGATGAATATGCCGCTAAATACAACATCTATGGCAATTTCAAAGGCATCTATTACGACGAACTGTTTTTTAATCGTGCGGATTTCCATGGAGACGACATACCACTCTTTAACAGGTTTTGTCAGGATAGTTTCCGGGAGACGCTCCCGGCGGATATAGGTGGCAAGCTTGCTAAGGGATACGGCTGGGAGGATCCCTCGGATAAATGGTGGCGCAGGTATATCCTGTTTAAGAACTACGTCAATACAGGCTTCATCAAGGATCTGACGGATTACTGCCATGCTAAGAAGCTGGGGATAACAGTGGAATTGAGGCCCACAGCCCGGTTGAATACTGGATGGAGCTTAGGGATGGACAATGAGGCTCTTACCCGTCTGGGGGCAGATTACTACTATGTCGCCTCCGGGGATTATTGCGAACCCTGCTATGTCTATCCCAATGCCCTGGTAGGGGGACATGTGGGCAATACCTGGGGATATTACGATACCGTATCCTTGAGAGGGCACAGCGCCAGCATGCATTTTGTAGATAATCAGCTCAGAAGGTTGACTTTCGTCCCCGGCGGAAAAAGCAGGACTAAAACGGCTCGATCTGATCGGAAAACTAAACGGTCAACCAATCAGAACAGTACAACGGGACGGAGGTACCTACCTCAGCAGTGCAGACGTGGATC
>JAQVUQ010000376.1 GCA_028699365.1 bacterium
CTACAACGCTTACTTTCTTATTCAATACACTCATCCTTTATACCAGTATTCCGGGAGAGCTTCCCTTTCCAATTGCAGCAACTCCTCCATGCAGCCCCTGGCATCACCTATGTTATTACACAATGGATCCGTCAGCATAGCCCTGAGCAGCAGCGACCGGTCTCCGGTGACAGCAGCCTCGGCCGTCAGTTCGTGGGTATCGATGATCTGCTGTTGCAGGGCCGACAGCCCTCTGGGGAAAGCCCCGAATTGCAGCGGCCTGGGGCCATGCATATCCACATGGCACTTCAACTCCAGGAAAGCGTCGGCGGACAGATTACTGACGGCGCCGTCGTTCAAAGTGTTGACATAGAAACTCTTGCCGAGCTTACCCCACATACTCTCGATAATATCTGTAGCGTGATCATTATGCACGTTTTTAATAAACTCTTCCGAACTGCGCACTCCGGCAGCGTATTCACAGGTGATTTTCCAGGCATCGGCCATCTCCTCGCTCCTGTTGGCTGCATCGAAGAGACGGAGAGGCTCCGGCTCCACCGGGGATGCTCCGTATCCCTGAAAGAACGGAACATATTCCTTGGTATGGCTGGTGGCCACCGGATAGGCCCCGTAGATATCGAAAAGCTGCAATGCATAGGCGTTGTTATACCGGGGCTTAGCCTTCTCCGAAGGGTTCTTTGCTTCTTCATCCACCAGCCCCAGAAGACGCTGTCTGACGGCAGGAAACATATCCTTGCCGTCGTAGCGGAAGCGTGTTATCCAGGTGCAGTGGTTGACTCCGGCGATGGCTATATCCAGCCTTCGTTCTATATCCGGGGAGATGTTGTCGGTCTCCGGCGGCAGAATACCTAAATCGTAACACCATCTCAATGAATAATACGGTTCATGCAATCCGTCACAGACGGCAAAGCTCCTGACCTTCGGCGCGTAGCGTTGCAGAGCGATGCCCAGAACTGCCGTAGGGTTGACGAAGTTGATAACCCAGGCCTCCGGTGCCAGTTCCTGCACATCCCTGGTCATGGCCAGAGCATGGGGTATTTCGCGCAGTGCCCGGAAGATGCCGCCGGGACCGATGGTATCGGAACTGCACATTCTTATGCCGTGTCTGGCTGCCGTCTCGGTATCCAGGCCTCTGAAATACGCGTTGCGTTCCGAGAAGGTCAGAACGACAAAATCGGAGTCCGCCAGAACCTGCCGTCTATCTGTAGAACCGGAAATCTTTACCTGACAACCCGTCTTGTCAAAGACGCTACGTGCCAGCCTCATCATAGTCTCCAGGGTTTGCGGATCGGTATCCACCAGGGCCAGTTCACCGCCGGCCATCACCGGGCTGGTAGCCATCTTGTGGATTACCGCTTTACCGAAGAAATAGCTGCCTGCTCCGATCACCGTTATCTTAGGTCCACACATCGAATTAACTCCCCTCTTCAAATCGTGTATCCGCCGCAATACCGCTGACTCCGTAATGTCTTCCGTCTGCTTGCAGCGCTCATTTCACCTGTAGATGCTTTTGCGTCAGATATTGAGAGCGCAATTGCGCAACCCCGTAAGACATCTCCATCCAGTCGCAAACTCTGTTTTTATATACCTCGATCACTGTATTCTCATCCCATGCATCCAATGTCTTTATCTTCTCGGCATATTCTCTGTCGGCATTAAGCAGCGGCTCAATACAGCTCTTGTAAAAATCCATATCACCGCAAGCGCCGCTCCAGTAAGCGGCCTGCTCTGCCTTCACTGTCCTGCAGCGCCGCCAGGCAGTACGAATGATCTGCCGCATGATATCCAGCCTCTGCTCCTTTGCAGGCGGCTGAAAGCGTATGTAACCCCATCGTCCTGTCTCATGCACCCGTCCACCCCACGTAAGGTTGTTGCCGGGAGTCCAGCGTATCATGGAAAAACGCCAGGTATCGTCGTTCCCCTCAACAAAGGGGAGCTTATCGTAAAGGCATTCCCACGGGATGAAAACGGCTGTTCCCCACCCCTTATCCAGCACGACGGTATCGGTACGGAACGCGCCCGGCCTGTCCCGCAGGGGACGGTAACCGGTATACGGGGAATTCCAGTCATAGAAGCTGACCGCACCCGTTGCCAGAGGGATAACCCACTGATAGTAAGCCTCTCCACCGCGGCCGGGGCTGAAATACATCTCCAGGGTGCCGGCGCCCGTGCCGCCGTCAGCCGCTATCTGCCTGACATTGGGATCGTCAGACTGCACATAGATATGCCAGCCGTTGGGATCACTGGCCATAAAGAAAGCCGTTCCCTTGGAAGAAGAGGCTTTGGCGCTGTCCTGTGTGGAACGTTCCGCCGCAACGTCGGTTGCCGCCAGAAGATAAGCCGATTCTTTAGAATACGGCTCAAAACGAGCCTCCCTGTTCTGTGCGTCTCTGATGAAGTCGGATAACGTCCAACCCTCGGCGCTTACAGGAGTCTGCGGCAAAAAACGACACTGGTAAGCCTTCTTTTCGCTGCTATGAAGAGGATCCGCTCTCTTGAGTTCCTCCAGGGCCTGGACAGCTCCGGTATAATCTTTCAATGCAAGCAAAGCCCGGGCCAGCAGCAACTCGGCCTCGTTACGCTCTTGCGCCGTACCGGCCAGCTTGCGTGCTTCCAGTGCCTGTGCCTTTGCTCCTGCATAGTCCCCGGCCTGGATCATGCCCTTGCCTGCAGCAAGAATATCTTTGCAGGTGGCAGCCGTGACAGAGCATGCCGACAGCACCATAGCTGCAACCGCCAGGGTCATGACATATCCGATACTTCTTCTCATCGGTTTCCCCTCCCCGGTTGCTGCCGCAGTTTGAGTATATATTCTATCATCTCCAGGCGCATGACATTCAGGTCAACGTTCTTTTCGTCCAGCGCCTCCAGCCAGAGCAGCGCCTTTTTTGCTGAGTATACCGTCTCTACGTCTGTCTTGTCCATCGCCTCGGTTGCCAACCGCTTCAGCAGGGTGGCGTAGCGAATATCGTCTATGCCTTCCCGGAAGCCCTCCCAGGCGATAGTATCGATTACGCCTGTTTTAGTCGGATAGATTATACTTAAGGGACGGTAGCCCCACGGAGCGACGAAATCGTTCCAGGTATGCCCGTTCTCGTACCAGGCATAGTTGCCGGTACCGTCATACCAGGCTTTATAGAGGAGCATACCGTGGTTGCGCCGGGAGAGATCGGGGTTCTCCGGTCCGGTATGCGGTCCGGCATAGCTCATGATGCGCCCTCCCAGGGCGTGCCTCCTGGCTGCGTATTCCCTTTTGACGTCGTGACCACCGTAGTTGCCGATGTCCTCGGCAAAGCCGACCAGTTCATAATGCCAGTCCTTAGAGGTGCAGTAGACCTTGGCACCCATTTCGTGCAGGCCTTTCCAGGCATCGGCCTGGCCGAGAAGGCTGCCCTTGCCCGGCTCGTCAACACCAAAGAAGTAAACATCCTGGTGACCCAGAGTCTTCTTGATAATGCTCAGTGCCTCCTGCGCGTT
>JAQVUQ010000027.1 GCA_028699365.1 bacterium
CAACAACTCCTTCCCGGTAATGTACTATAACAAGGATATCTTCGATAAGATGAAGATGCCCTATCCCACCAACGATATGACCCTGGAAGAAGTGGTGGAACTGGCCAGGAAGATGACCATCAGAGAGGCCAACGGTAAAGCCAGGCAGTTCGGCCTGATAAACGGTATGAGCTGGCAGCAACTCGGCGTGCTTCACGGGGGAGAGCTCTGGAGCAAGGACGGCAGCAAGTGCAACATCAACAGCGAGCCGTTCCGCAAGGGAATAAAGTTCACCAAGGATGTATACGCCACCTATAAAATAGCACCGTATCCTCAGGAATCCAAGGATATGGGCAACCGCGAGCAGTTTATCGGCGGCAGGGCGGCCATGTATCTTGGCAACACCTGGGAGATAGCCACCTTCAAGATTCAGAACAGGGGAGCCAACAGGCTGAACTACGGTTGTGTGATGGCGCCGGTGCCTAAGGGAGGCAAGAGAGCCTATCTGGCGGGAGGCAACATTCTGGGAGTCAACGCCAAAAGCAAGAACAAGGATCTGGCGTTCGAGCTGGCTAAGTTCATGTGCCAGCCGGAGAGCATCAAATTCCTCATAGGCATGGGGGATTCCGTGCCGTTACGTCCTGAAGGCGAAGAGATGGATTTCCTGATGAACAATCCCACCCACCCCAAGGATGTGGCTGAGAACATTCATAAGGGCATGGAGTATATGGTTCCTTTCAATTCCATATACAGCAGCCGGGTGGTGCCGGATCAGTTCGACAAGGCTGTTGCGGAAGAGATGGACAAGTACGTTCTTCTGGGCCAGGATCTGGATAAGACACTCAAGGAGATGGAGAGCCGGATAGCCGGGGCTATGCGATAGCAAATACGCTTACAGTTTAAGGTAATTTTTCTATACAGGGGACTGCCAAATTGATTGACAGTCCCCTGTCGTTTTCTCCGGGTTCATCAAAGCACAAAGTTCCAAGCTTCATATTTTCTTCCAGGGCGGGTTCTCCGGCAGATATTCTTCGAACTTGGCAACCAGCTTAGCCTCATAAGCGCCGGCATACTGACCGTTGATGAATTTATCGAAGGCCTCCTCATGGAACCTCTGCCAGGAGGCATCCTCATAGCCGGGGTTAATGGGATAGAAGAGTGCATTGTTGGCTTTGGCCGCCTTATAATCGCCGGGAGCATCACCGATCATCAAGACGTGCTCGGGGGCATAACGAGCTTTCATGGCAAAAGAGAGATGTTCTTTCTTGTTGCCCATCTCCTGCCCGGCTATGACCTTAACACAGCAGTCTATGTCGTGCTCCTGCCACTCTCTGACCAGAGCTTCATGGGGAGTGGCGGAAACGACGAGGGCATCGGCATGCTCGTTTATCTTCTGCAGACTTTTACGCACAAACGGGAAGGGAGGCACACCGCGAACGATCTCTTCAACCGATCTGTTGACGGCTTTTGACCATTCCAATGCCTGGCTCAGAACCGGATCGCCTGTTTCGGCTACGATCTTCTCCAGCGTGACATTGCCGAGCCTGGTTTCGGTATCCACCCATTTGCGCAGAGAGTCCACCTGCGGCATGACGATGCCGCGTTGCTTCACTTCAATCCTCTCTGCCAGCAAATCAAAGACCATCAACAGTGCGGGGAAGCGGTTTGTGCCGCGCCATTTGGAGTAGAGGTTAACGAATTCCGCCGCCTCGCGGGCGTATTTGGAAACGGCCTGCAACTCCCAGCAATTTATGATGTTGGGGATGAAGCACTCTTTGTGCTTTATCTCCATGGTGTCGAAGGCGCAACCGTCGGAATCTACTCCGACCAGAAAGTCATGCTCCTTCCTGAAATCCCTCAATGCCCGGGCTGGATCGCTCATATGCCTAGCCTCCTGCTTTGCCTTTAATCTCCAGCAAAAAATGCTTTATACGGTTACCTTTTTAGAATATAACCAAAAGGACGATTCTGTAAAGGCCTGATTTTTAGAGGTTCTTGAAGGAATGAATGAATTTTTGTCGAATATATGCATATATGCAGATGCTTTGAGCTGTGCAAGCGTAGATCGGGTAAATAAGATTTGGAGTATATGCTCTGAAGAAGGAAAGGAGACAGGGATGCCAGGTACAGCAGGTCATTCAATGCTGACGAAACGGGGGCTGGAATGTCTTGCCGAAAGTGAGTTGTCTCTTTGGGGTGAATATGCCGATGCCTTGCAGACGGAGTATTGTGCGTATCCCGATCTGCATTACAAGGATCCTGTAAGCACGTCTCCGTATTTATGCTTTGTGGACGGCATTCCGTTTCATTACATCCCGCATGAGCCGGTGGAGTACAACAACTGGCGTGTCGAGACCGTCGGCGGTAAGGGCAGGCTGATCGCTCTCCCGCTTCCCGAGAATACACACTACAGACATTGTGCCGTGGCCTTTCCCTTCTATTTCAGGAACATGGCTGCAGCTCTAGCCGAGGGCAGGCAGGACGATGCTGCCAAATTCGCCGGTTGTTTATGCCACGCTCTTGAAGACAACGCCAGCCTTGTGCATGGTATGGAGGGTGTTGACGGTACAGACATTTTTGTTGTGGATCGGTTGGTGGCGCCGCCTCCGGATCAGCCGTATATGGTGTCCTCTATGCTTCTGGGGGGCAATCCGGCGGACCCGGGTCAGCAGAATTATAAACCGAAGCTGCTGGGCATGAATCCGCAGGAGGCCGGCTTCCATCTGTATACTCGTTTCTGTGAGACGGTTATCGCCAACCGTTTCCATATTCTGCCCGTATTGCAGGCTGTCTATGCGGGAGATGAAGCCCAAAGATCATATCACGAGACAGAGGTCTCCATCAGAATTATACATTTGCTGGCTGATGTGCTGCATACGGCCGTCGTGATAGCGACAGGAAGTTATGTGGAGGATGAAAAGGCGCCCTTGCAAAGAATAGCTCTGGAGAACGTCCGGGCGGTCAGACGTCCGCGCCATCTTTCTCTGTATAGGTTTACGCCGTTTATAAAGGGCGCCTGCCTGAATGCACAGCGGCAGCCCGTGCCGCTGGCGCTTGAATTCGACGACGGGGCTTGTCTGGAGTATGAGAACGGCCTGGGCATGGGGGCACATGCGGAGTTTATATTCGAGTATTTCCTGCCCGCAAATACCTTTGACAGGTTGACTGGTGCCCTGGGTCTGCATCCTCAATTGGGCCGCAAGGGACATGTAAAGTTTGAATGGGAGCTTGACGAGCGTATCATCTGGGAAGACGAGTATGCCGAAGGGCACATGGCTTCGGTATTCGATCTGGATGTGAGCGGTGGATGCCGGCTGGTGCTGCGAGGCAAGGCGTTGACCGATTACTGGCTTGATAAGGGTAACAATATCGTGCTGGCGGACCCTGTTCTAATTCGCTCGGTGACGGCATAAAAAGGAGAAATCAATGATCGGCAATGACAAGGAGATACTGGCTCCGCTGATCGACCGATTAATGGAGCTGTCGATGAGACCGCAGGAGGAGTTCAAGAAGACTCTCTGGTCGGTTCATCAGAGCGGAGTAAAAGCTTCCAAGACTCCGGTTACGGTTTACTATGAAGGCATTCCATTCAAAGCATGGGAACAGGTCTTCGGTGAGAACTGGCTTGGATGTGGAACGGAATTGGGCCGGGCCGTAGAATTTGATCTGCGCCGTCGTATCTGGGTGGCGGAGAACGTGCCGGACGATCACATCGTCTGGCCCATGTTTATTCTGCCGGCGCCGAATAAATGGACCAGAGACTGGAACGTTCCTCTGGTATGGAAAGAGAGCGATGATGAATTAGGTGCGCAGGGGTATAACCCGCCGATGTCGGACGGTATTGACCTGTCCCGGCTTACCGTACCTCTGGTAGAGGTGGACGAACCGGGGGCAGGCCGTCTCCTGGCACAGGCGGAAGAGCTCCTGGCGGGCAGAATAGCCGTGCAGATGCATTATCCTCTTATCAGCTACAGCCCGTTCGATTTGGCGGTGGAGATGCGCGGCATGGACAGTATCTGTCTGGATATCATCGATTGCCCGGAAAAGGTCCACGGTCTGATGGATTTCATAACCGGGGCTATTGTGGGGCATCAGCACATGCGGCAGGAGAAGGGCTGGATCAACTGTCATGCCGATCCGACGGGGCGTTATCAGGCGATAGGCTTCAGAGTTCACTGTGCCGCTCTACCGCAGCGGATAAATTCAGGCGGACTGGGTCTTGTCGACGAATGGGCCTACATCTCTGCTCAGACCAGCGCCTGTCTGGGCCCGGCGCAGTATGAAGAGTTCGTTCACCGGTATAACGCCAGGCTGGCGAAGTTATTCAGTGAGAGGACGGTTTACTATCACGGCTGCGAATGCCTTGACCGTAAAATAGGCATAATCGCCGGTCTGCCGAATCTGCGGCGTTTTCATGTATCGCCCTGGTCATCGGTTGAGCGGGCCAGAGAACAGTTCCGTGACAGCGGAGTTGTTCTGGAAGTCCATTCACATCCGGGGAAGGTCCTCTTCGGCCAGACCGAAGCAGAGGTCAAGGCGGACTTGGCGGTGCTGATCTCGCAGGCGGAGGGCGTTCCCCTGGATCTCAATCTCAGCGACATCAACACCTTCAACGGCCGTCCTGAGAGCATCATCTCCTGGGCCAGACTGGCGCAGGAAGCGGCAGAGAATATTTCTTAGTGAGGATAAAGAAAGATGGTTATTGATAATGTAGTAAAGGCTATGTCTCTCGACGAAAAGATAGGCCAAATGTTTACCCTGGGTTTTCTGGGATCGGTTGTTACCCCGGAAGTAAGAGAGTCGATAATCTCTCTCCATGCCGGCGGGCTGAGAATAACACCCAACGCCGTGGTCAACTTCAAGCGATACAAGAAAGTGCTGGACATTGACGCCGACGGGAACAAAAGAGATCCCGGGCCGGTGCCTACGCCGCATATGCTGCCGGAGGAACTGCAACGAACGCTCAACGATCTTCAGGAACTGGCGGTGTCGCGCCCGCATGGCATACCGTTGCACATTTCCGCTGACGTTGAAGGCGGGGTTTCCGCCGATATTTCCAGAGGCTATCCTCTTTTTCCCTCATCTATGGGGCTGGCCTGCCAGGATGACCCGGATCTTTTTTACCGGGTTGCCAAAGCGGTAGCCAGGTCCCTGCGCACCACAGGCGTAAATATGATACATT
Source organism: bacterium (assembly GCA_028699365.1). GTDB lineage: Bacteria > UBP13 > UBA5359 > UBA5359 > UBA5359 > UBA5359. Next base: position 5,162 of record JAQVUQ010000027.1, read on the forward strand.
CTCCCGTCCTCGATGTGGTCGATCATCCGTTCAGCCCGGAGATAAATATCCGCAGCTACGCCGACGATCCTCAGAAGGTGGCGCTGTATGCAGGCGAGGCACTAAGGGCTTTCTCCGAAGAGGGTGTTATCGCCACCGGCAAGCATTTTCCCGGTCGGGGCTACTCCAGGAAGGACGTTCACTATGAGGAAGACATCTGTTCTGTCTTGCTGGAAGATATGCTTGACGGTGAGTTGCTGCCGTATACACAGCTTATAGCGGCAGGTTTGCCGGCTGTGATGCTGGCCCATTCCATCTATCCGGGGCTGGGTAGCGATCTTCCGGTCACTATTTCCGGTGAGATAGCCCAAAAGCTCTTGAAGGAGAGGATGGGCTTCAAGGGAGTTGTTACTACGGATGCCATCACCATGGAGGGTATCCTCAGTATCTGCCCGGTAGAGGAAGCCTGTGCCCGGGCCATACAGGCCGGATGCGATCTGGTGCTTTATAAGACAACCGATGTCAAAGCAGCCAGGCTGGCTATGGAAACGGTCAAAAGCTGGGTAATGGACGGCAGGATACCGGAAGAGAGAATCGATGACGGCGTCAGGCGTATCCTGGCCATGAAAGCTGATGCAGGTCTTTTCGACGAGGGCTGGCGGACTGTGCCGGAGGAGCTCAGGGCCCATCTCGATGATCCGGAAGTACGCAATCTCAGCCGCCGGGCGGCGCAGGTCGCCACTCTGGGAATGAGAGACAGAAAGAATATACTGCCTGTCAGCGGCGGCAGCAAGATACTGGTGGTGGAGCAGGCGATGTTTCTCTGCCGCTATACCTACGATTCGGATTTCCACCCGTATATGCTCTGGGAATACTTGGATAATATCTATCCGGGAGCCGGGCTGGTCAGGCTGGATATGTTCGGTACCGATGAAGATCTGGCCGAGGTCCGGGAAACGGCATCCGGCTATGACCTGATAGTGGCCACCAATATTTACAGCCGCGGCGCCAGGCCCAATACCGACTTTCTGAAACAGGTCATAGCCCGGACGGATAAGGATGTTATCGTGGTAACCAACTCTCCCTTCCCGGCCACGGTCACCGGTGAGATGGATACGGTTGTATGCATCTTCTCTGAAATGCCGGAAAGCCTTCGGGCCGGGGCTGAAGTCATTGCCGGGCGATTGCCGGCAGGGAACCGGTTGCCTATCGGATGTATAGAGCCTTATATACGCTGATCCGATTATATACGTATGGTGTTTTTGAAAGCGAGAAAGGTATGACTGCAAAAGAGATCAACAGACCCAATATCGTAGTTATCTGTGCTGACCAGATGAGAGGAGACACCATGGGGTGCGCCGGGCATCCCGTGGTCGATACGCCCAATCTGGACAGGCTGGCTGCCTGCGGCACATTGTTCGACAATGCCTACACGCCTTGCCCTGTTTGCGTACCGGCCAGGGCTACCCTGACCACGGGGAATTACCCGCATAAATGCGGCGTTGCCAAGGTCAATCGCGGCGGAATTACTGATGACCAGCTTAAGTTGGCCGGGTACTTTTCCAGGCATGGCTATGTATCCTACGCAGCGGGCAAACTGCACTATCTTCCTTATTCTTCACCTGAAACACCGCGGGTGCTGCACGGTTTCGATCACGCCGCGTTGGCTGAGTCCGGGCGTGTCCTGAGCCTGTTCGATCCTATGGGAGAGAAGAGGGGCATTGAGGATTATCATGACTATCTTCATGATACGGGCTGGGGTGGATATGCCAGAGCGCACGGCGTAGGCAACAACGATATTCATCCTGCTCCGTCCGTATTGCCCTCGGAGCACTATGTCGATAGCTGGGTCTGCTCCAAAGCGTTGGATTACCTGGATTTGCATATGAGTAACGATAAGAACAAGCCGTTTTTTGCCTTCATATCGTTTCCCAAGCCGCATGCTCCGTATGATCCGCCCCGGCCTTACGATACTCTATACGATCCCAGGGAGGTGCCGGCGCCGTTTGAGCAGAGAGATACGCTACCGCGTACACCTACCAAATTCCGGGAGGGTATTATACATGGCTGGAACCTGGTGTCTCCTGAAACACATCGCGTAACCAGGGCTTACTACTACGGCATGATTTCCTTTCAGGACAAGCAGGTGGGACGGATATTGGACTTTCTGGAAAAAAACGGCCTGGCGGAGAATACCATCGTTATCTATCTGGCTGATCATGGAGAGATGCTGGGAGACTTCGGTTTCTTCGCCAAGAGCTGTTTTTACAGGGGCAGCGTCAATATCCCCATGATAATAAAGGCTCCGGGTATGGCCGCCGGCGACAGATCGGATGCTCTGATAGGGCTCCAGGATGTGCTGCCTACCCTGGCGTCTATGGCCGGGTTGCCGCTTGACAGGGATGTTGACGGGATGGACTTTTCGCCTCTGCTTAAAGGGGAGAGCTTCAATGAGAGGGACTTCTACGTATCATATTTCGGCGATGATCCGCGTCAAAGCTATATGATTGCCGATAAAGAGTACAAATATATCTATTCTCAGGTAGGCGGCACCGAGGAGTTTTACGATCTTGCCAACGATCCTGAAGAGTGTTCGAATATTGCAGGCATAGCAAAATATGCTGATGCAATGGCAGAAAAACGAAGACAGTTGATCGATTGGATGATTCACAACGACGATACTTCCATTTTGCACGATGGATCGCTACTTAAAACGCAAAAAGAAGGCCTCGAAAATTGTAAATTTGAAGTCAACTCTCTGGGGTTGAGGTGGTATTGAGTATGTTCTCAAACAAAGTTCTGTTGCACGCGGATTTTGAAGAGGAATTCTGGTCCGTCTCCGATAACAGCGGGGGTGAGAAGCTGCCTGCTAGGACTGATGCCGTGGCGGCGCATTCAGGCAGATACTGCCTGGCAGCCAGAGGCGAGGCCATGACCATGGGGCGCTCCTGGTGGCAGAGCCCGCGCTTCCCGGTAACGCCGTTCGATTATTACCGGATAGATTTCTATTCGCTGCTCAATCCGGGTGGGGATAGAGCCGGGCACTGGGCTGCTTACTTCTGGGACAAGGGCGGAAAGATGCTGCCCGACCACTACTCATACATAGACCCGTCGGCAGCATGGACCAGGAATGACTTTGTCTTCAAGGCCAAAGTCAATGCTGCCTGGTGCCGCATCATCTTCCATCCCGACGATGGAGAAGATACTCTTTATATCGACGATATCACCGTAACCGAAATCGACAGGAAGACGGCTGCCGCGTGGGCGGATGAATACTACCGGCTTATGCCGGCTGTTGCCTGTACCTCTGCATCCGGCAGATGGCGGTATATCCCTAAGACGATGGAACGGTTGAGGGCAGGCGGTACATTGAGAGTGGTCATGCTGGGCGACAGCATCATCAACGATACGGGCAACTCGCCTTACGACGTTCTGGTAGAGCGTATCTACCCTGAAGCGCATCTGGAAGTGATAACTTCCATCCGAGGCAGCACAGGTTGCGGCTATTACAAGCTGGAAAACCGGGTGAAGGAGTATGTGCTTGATTACAAGCCGGACCTAATAATTATCGGCGGCATCAGCAACGATAGCGCCGAGTCGGTGCGCGAGGTAATCCATCAGATAAGAGCCGTGAACGACCAGGAGATACTGGTGATGAGCGGGCCTGTTTCGCCCCGTTATCAGGATGAGGAAGCTAAAAAGCCGTGGTCCCCGGATATCGACCCCGACGGCAGTGATTACCGCAGCCTGTTGAAGAGAATGGCCCATGAGGAGAAGGTGGAGTTCCTTGATATGCAGGGGGCCTTCTCGCAATACGCCGAGAACTCCGGTAAACCTTACGAGTGGTTGATGCGGGATAGAATTCATGCCAACGAACGCGGGCGGGCCGTGCTGTCGCGCATAATAGAAGCGTATTTCTTACCTGAACGATGAGAGGCGACTTATGAGCGTATCGAATAAAGCCAATCTGATTATAATCAATTGCCACGATATCGGGCAGCATATCAGTCCGTACGGCGTGGATACGGTGAACACCCCCGGGATGCAGCAGATGGCCGAGGAAGGCGTTACCTTCACCAACAGTTTTTGCACCTCCCCGGGCTGCAGTCCCAGCCGGGCTGCCATATTTACCGGGCGTTATCCGCACTCCACCGGCGTTCTCGGCCTGACACACAGTCTTTTCCTGTGGCATCTGAACGATGATGAAGTCCATCTGGCACAGTTTTTAGGGGCCAACGGATATCACACAGCCCTATGCGGCGGCTTCCACGAGGACCGGGACGCTGCGCGCTGTGGTTATGAGGAGATTGTTCACGGCAGCTACGTTTCCGCTCACGAGGCCGCGACGGCAGCGGAGGAGTATCTTGTAGGCAGAAGAAGCGGTAAGGAGCCTTTTTACCTCTGCGTCGGCCTGTTCGAGCCACATCGGTCGTTTGGCGCCACCGGTGCAGCGCCGTACGATGAGAAAGGCGTTTACATTCCCGGATATATACCACAGGATGACGAGGCTCAGAAAGCAGCCGCTTATAGGGAATTCGCCGCTTTGCAGGGAGCGATAAATTATGCCGATAACGCTGTGGAGCGTATACTGCAGGCCGTAAGGGCCAACGGCTTTGAAAACAACACGGTTATCATTTTCACCGGAGACCACGGCATAGCCATGCCCCGGGCAAAATGCACTCTTTATGATCCCGGTATAGAGGTGCCGTTTATTGTCAAGGCTCCCTGCTGGGGGCTTGAAGCCGGAACGAGATTGAACGGTTTTGTCAGCAATGTGGACTATTTTCCTACCATAGTTGAAGGACTCGGTCTGGAAATACCGGCCAGGGTTGAGGGCAAGTCCTGTTTTTCATATCTCAGAGGCGAGGGCAACAGGGAAAGGAACGAAATATTTGCTGAAAAGACATACCATAGGAACTACGATCCCATTCGCTGTGTCAGAAGCGACAGGTACAAGTATATAGTCAACTTTGAATTCAACCTTGTGTACGATGCTCCCACCGATATCATACGAGGGGATATATACAGAGCGGCACCGTTGTTTTATACACAACACCGGCCCATGTTCGAACTATACGACCTTGATGAGGATCCCTGGGAACTGGATAATCTGGCCGGGAAGAGCGGATACGAGCAGGTGGAAGGCGATTTGAAGGGGCGTCTCTTCAGATGGATGAGAGAGACGGACGATCCTCTGCTCAAGGGGCCGGTGAGCTCCATATATTATGAAGAGGCGATCGCATCCGTGCAGAAGCATATGCTGTAAACTGTGCGCACGAGGGACAAGGGTTTTTATACCAGGGCGTATAAGTAATAATAAGGCTGGATTGTTGCGGTAACGAGCGGGGTTATAATTTAGGAGGCGAGTCTGATGAGAAAAGGGCTTTCACTGATCGATCTGCTGATAGTATTTGCTTTGTGTGCCGTGTTGACATCCGTGCTGGTGCGTCCCATCCTGGTGCGTGCCGGAGAAGGCGATCAGAAGGCGGTATGCATGCAGAACCTGAAACAACTTGGTATGGCTTTCAAAATGTATATGCAGGATAATGACGGTTGTATTCCTTTAGCCAGCTATCCACCGTCGCAAAATGAGAGAAACTGTCAGATTGTATGGTTCCGTTCCATAGCCAGGTATGCGGATAACGGTTATGTGATGATGCACAAGCTTCCAGGTGCCTTCAAGTGCCCTGCGGAAACCAGGCTTAGCGCATACAAGCCGGATTACGGCATGAACTACTACTACGGCAATCCGAATCAGGCGGTATATTGCATAGCCGACGTAAAAAAACCGGCTGAGACCATGCTCCTGGTGGAAAGCTACGAACCGGTAAAGCCGCACTATGCCGCCGTCAGCACTATCAAGAACCTCACTGCCGCCAGAGATGGCAGGCACAAGAGCGGGGTCACGGCATTGTATTTCGACGGCAACGCAGGATTCCGGGATGATGCGGCAGTCATACCTGTCGATGACAAGGACCCGTTCTGGGCCAAACCCTATTGAGGCGAATACAAAAAAGAGGAAATTTCGGCAGGTGCATCGAATATTCTATGCATATATGAAGTTATTGCTTAGTGCTTGACAGGTGAATGTTATGAGAAAGCAAAAGATGGATGTTCGCAGCATAAGGCTGAATATAGATACTGGGAGCCCTGTTCCGCTCTATTATCAGCTCAAGGAACAGATCAGGAGCGAAATTCTGGACAGCAAAATCCCGCCGGGAACCAGACTGTTTTCCGAGAGGGATATCATGAAGGAGTATAACCTCAGCTATCCTACGGTTACCAGGGCGCTGCGCGACCTGGTGCACGATGGTCTTCTGGACAGGGTGCGCGGCAAGGGCACCTTTGTGGCCGAGCGAGTGGACAGCAGAAAGATCATCGGCATGGTCTACTCCAGCGACATTACGAATGGACATTATCTGTCCAAGATCCTTGAAACGGTGACCGTATACTGCAGCGCCAGAGGGTACGAGTTAAAAGTTTATAATAACATCTGTGGAGATACCGCCGGTATATTGCGGGATACTGCCGCCAATCACCTGGTATCGGGATTTCTTCTGGCCAGTCCCTTCGACCCGGATTTTGTATCCCTGTTGGAAGGCAAGGTGCCTTTTGTCTGGATCAACAACCGTATGTCGGAAAGAGATGAAAATTGTGTCGTATGCGATACAAACGCAGCCATCGATAAGGCGGTAGAGTATCTTGCAGACCTTGGTCACCGGGATATAGGTGTGATTGCAGGACCAACCTACACATGGTGTTCGGAGGAGATGATCAAGCGGTTCAGAAGCAACCTCAAAAGAAGGGGTCTGACCTGGCATAGCGACTGGTTGAGCAGCGGCGAATGGGGTGAAGAAACCGGGTATAGTCTTATGGGACGGTTGTTATCGCTGGAAAGCAAGCCTACGGCCGTAATAGTTGAAGAGGATCGTCTGGCCATAGGAGCTATCAAGGCGCTGTCGGAAAAGGGCCTCAGCGTACCCGAGGATGTTTCCATGATAGCTATCGGCCATATCGTTCCAGTCGATCTTCAGCCTCTGCCGCTGACTGTGGTGGACATGCATCTTGAGGAGGTGGGGCGACGATCCATTGATATGCTGGATAGCATTATAAGGCACTCCGGGAAGCCGCAATTGGTCAAGGTTGCGCCGGACATCATCGCCGGAGCTACGGCCGGAAGGAGGGATGTGCAGTATGCCCTGAGCAAGTGATCTTTTATGTCTCGTATTATCCGGTTGTTCCGACCGGGAGAGCGCAGGCAAGAGCCTGAGCACGAAGCATGTCTGTGCCGCTGGCGCATATATGCATACAGGCACAACAAGGAGGTATGGTAATGAAGTTTCGAGATCGAATGGTCAAGTGTTCCATCAAATCGCTGCTATGTCTGTCAGTCCTCTTTTGTGCGGGAATATCTTATGCTGCCGAATATTACGTCGACCCCGGCGGCAGCAACGGCAATCCGGGTACGGACGCCTTGCCGTGGGCGACCATAGCCTATGGGACAGGCCAGATTCAGCCCGGTGACGTGCTGCATATACGTCCGGGAACATATAGGGATTCCGCCAGGATAAACATCAGGGACAACAACGTCTCTCTCCTGGGAGAGGGCACGGTTGCAGTGGACCCGTGTTTTTCCGAGTTTCAGACCGTCAATAACGGGGCCTGGACTCTGTATGACGCCGGTAGAAACATATACCGGACGACCAATACCTACAGCCCTACTGCGGAGACTGAGAACGTATGGGGTACATTCGAATATGACGGCGGCAGGTATAAGCTTGTTACTTATCCTACTTATGCCAAGTTAAGCTCGGATTATCAATATTTGGGACAGTATGCCGGGCCGGGTATGTTCTGGGATAAAAATGGTGATCAGCGCATCTATATTCGCCTGGCCAAGACTGAGCAGATGAACCTTCTGGGTTACGGCAGCCTACCCGACGATCCCAACCAGCTTGTCATGCACATCACCAATGCCGGAGCGTTTATTTACATCCATGCGGGTTACAGCGGCGTCACCGTGTCCGGTATTACCTTGAAGCAGGGAACAATGCGCTTCGGCACAGGCAGTTACGATTGCACCGTGAGTAACCTGAAGCTGGATGGCACGGCCACGCGGTACGGCATACGTGTATTAGATACGTCGCACAGCATGACTTTTGACGGGCTGGAGATCAACGACTATTTTCCCGCCTGGCTGACCTGGGAGGACGTAAAGAGCGTCTATGACACCACCATGATGGACTACGGCCTGTATATCCACAGAGACACGCACGATATAACAATCAAAAACTCGATATTCAAGAACCTGCACGACGCCATCGATATACTGTATACCGGCTATAATTACAGCATTTACAACAACGAGTTCAGCGATATACAGGACGATTCAGTGCAGTTGGGGTCGGCCACTTATGAGGTGGATATCCATCACAACAGGATGATCCGCGTCGGCACCGGCGTCTCCCGCCAGAGCGTCACGGATGCTTCCGGGAATCCGGTTGACAACCCGCAGCCCGGCAGAAAATACATTCACCATAATATCATCGATGCCAGCCAGGAGAAGCTGTTTTATAGAAAGCGCGCCGACGGCACCTACTCCAGCCCTAATGCCGATGCCGACGGCTACTATTGCCTGCGTGCCTTTACGGCGCATAGCCCCGACAAGATCGGGACCGACGGGGATCCACGGTATATCTACAACAATACGATTCTGATAGGCGACACCGTCGGCGGCCTGGGGGTGGACCTGTACGGGCAGCCGTACAGGAGCACCGACCCGTACCAGAAGGTGATAAACAATA